>DASVBA010000247.1:0-7858 GCA_036376095.1 Chryseolinea sp. | reverse complement strand
TCCGTAAAAAATCTTGGGAGGGTAATGCTGACTGATTTCTTACTTCCGTTCGAGATAACATCTGTGCTGTTGCTTGCGGCGATGGTTGGGGCGGTGATGCTGGGGAAAAAGGAGGGTTAGTAGTTAGTAGTTAGTAGTGAGTAGTGAGTAGTTAGTAGTGAGAAGTGAGGAATGAGGAATGAGGGAAGGAATGTCGAATGGCTATGATTAACCCACCTTCGGTGGGCGCAGCGGATAACGGATAACGAATAACGAATAACGAATAACGAATAACCAAAAATGATAAATAGCATACCTATTGACTATTACATCTGGCTTTCGGCGACGCTGTTTACAATTGGCGTGTTGGGAGTGCTTTACCGGAGAAATGCGATAATCATTTTCATGTGTATAGAACTAATGCTAAATGCCGTGAACCTTTTGATGGTCGCGTTCTCGAGCTATCTCAATGATGCATCCGGTCAGGTATTCGTCTTTTTTATTATGGCGGTGGCGGCAGCTGAAGTAGCTGTCGGGCTCGCTATCCTTGTTCTGATGTATCGGAATACAAAGACAGTAGATATTAATGTATTGAACCGTCTCAAATGGTAGGCATAGATTTTTTAGTAAGCTTTGTTCCTCTCTTCCCGTTACTGGGATTCCTTTTCATTGCCCTGAACACCAAAAGGTTCACAGAAGGATTTACCTCCGTTGTTGCATGTGGATCAGTTTTGGCATCGTTCATCATATCCTTCGTTCTTTTTATTCACCTCGCCGGAATTACAGTGGGGGAGCAGCGTATTCATGTAATGCTATTTGAGTGGATCAGCGCCGGCAACTTCAAAGCCCCGATCAGCTTCCTGGTTGATCCCCTGTCTTCGTTGATGCTCCTTATCATAACAGGCGTTGGATTTCTCATCCATGTGTACTCGATCGGGTACATGCACGACGACGAGGGATTCAATCGCTTTTTCTCGTACTTGAATCTTTTTGTCTTCTTCATGCTGCTCCTGGTAATGGGAGCGAATTACCTCGTAATGTTCATCGGCTGGGAAGGTGTGGGCTTGTGCTCGTACCTGTTGATCGGATTCTGGTTCAAGAACCAGGACTACAATGATGCTGCAAACAAAGCTTTCATTATGAACCGCATCGGCGACCTGGGTATGTTACTGGGAATTATACTCATCTTCATGAACTTCGGCAGCCTGGAATACTTACAGGTATTTCCGCAGGCAACGTCGATAGACACTTCTACAATCACGCTGATCACTATTTTGCTGTTTATAGGCGCCATGGGAAAAAGCGCGCAAATCCCGTTGTACACTTGGCTGCCCGACGCAATGGCCGGACCTACTCCTGTCTCTGCACTCATACATGCTGCTACTATGGTTACCGCCGGAGTTTATATGGTAGCGCGGAACAACCTTCTCTATTCGCTTTCTCCCATAGCCATGGAGCTAGTTGTGATCGTAGGCCTCGCTACGGCCCTTTTTGCCGCTACAATCGCTCTTACGCAAACTGACATCAAAAAGGTATTGGCGTACTCTACTGTAAGTCAGCTTGGATTAATGTTCCTTGCACTCGGACTCGGCAATTTCACAGCCGGTATTTTTCACATGGCCACTCATGCGTTCTTTAAAGCGTTGTTGTTTCTGGGCGCCGGCAGCGTAATTCATGCCTTGCATCACGAGCAGGACATACGAAAAATGGGAGGACTCAAAAAATACCTTCCCGTTACTTACATGACATTTCTTGTCGGGGTTGCGGCAATCTCCGGAATCCCTCCCTTTGCCGGGTTCTTTTCGAAAGATGAAATACTCGCTTCGGCATTTGAACACAACAAGATCGTCTGGCTTGTAGCCGTGATTGCGTCAATGCTAACCGTGTTTTATATGTTCCGTCTGTTCTTCCTTACGTTTTTGGGACAACCGCGCGCCAGCGAAGATAAGATGAAACATGTACACGAATCACCTCAAAGCATAACCGTACCGCTAATCGTCCTCGCAGTGCTCTCCGCCATCGGTGGATTCATGGGCGTGCCTGAAGCGTTGAGAGGATCACATTGGCTTGAAGGATTTTTGTCACCGGTATTTGCTCAATCGCATGGTCTTGTTGCTTCCCATTCCCTTGAACACTCCACAGAATATATGTTAATGGCAGGAGTTGTTATACTTACATTGATCGTCATTACATATGCATATTCCCGCTATGTGAGCAAACGTCATATTCCTGCCGCAGATGGGCAAATGTCAAACTCATTGCAGCGAACACTCTACAACAAATACTATGTGGATGAGATCTACGACTCGATCATAGTAAGACCACTGTACTGGGTTTCGGATCTATTCTATACAATAGTTGAGAAATCCGGTATCGACAGGTTGGTCAATGCCTCTGGTCGCAGTGTTGAGTCAGGCAGCAAGTTTGCACGCCTCATCCAAAACGGACGAGTGGGCTATTATATTTTTGTCATGGTCATAGGTATTGCGTTACTCCTCGCCTACGCAGCAGGACTTGAATGAAAAAGAAATGATGACATTGTTTTTGATATTTTTCCCGTTGTTTGTCGCGATCGTGCTCTTCGCGTTGCGTCCGTCAAATGCAAAAGTCTGGGCCCTCGCCGGATCTCTGGTCGAACTGATCGGTTCGCTGGTTGTTGCCGCAGGCTTTGTTCCCACCGAATTATACCAATTCGTTGCAGACATACCATGGATCTCATCTATAGGATTGCGTTTCGCAGTGGGAATTGATGGTATCGGCCTCGTGCTGGTGCTGCTCACAACGGTTCTGGTACCGCTAATCATTCTTTCTTCTTTTAATTCTTCCTATCAAAATCAGTCCACGTTTTATGGACTGATCCTGATAATGCAGATGGCTCTGATCGGAGTGTTCACTGCTTTGGATGGTCTGTTATTTTATCTCTTCTGGGAGGTAGCTCTTATACCCATTTACTTTATTTGTCTTATCTGGGGCGGCGAAGACCGTGGACGAATAACACTTAAGTTCTTCATCTACACACTTGCAGGCAGTTTGTTCATGCTGGTTGGGCTGGTTTACTTATATTACCAGACACCTTCGCCCCACACGTTCGATATTCAAGCGCTTTATAATGCAGGCAGGGCTTTGCCGGCAGCAACGCAAGGGCTGATATTCTGGGCAATGTTTGTTGCCTTTGCCATAAAGATGCCCGTATTCCCATTTCATACCTGGCAACCTGATACCTATACGGTCGCGCCGGTACAAGGAACGATGTTGCTCTCTGGCATTATGCTTAAGATGGGAATATATGGGATGATCAGATGGCTGATCCCGGTAGTGCCAGCCGGCGTGCAGGAGTGGGGATCAACGGCAATAGTTCTCTCAATAATAGGAATCATTTATGCGTCTTGTATTGCTATCATTCAAAAGGACTTTAAAAGGCTCGTCGCCTACTCCTCAATTGCGCACGTAGGGTTAATTTCCGCGGGAGCCCTTACCCTTAGTACGATTGGTGTTCAAGGGGCTATGATCCAAATGTTCAGTCATGGCATTGTGGTGTTCGCCTTGTTTTACATTATCGAAATCATCTTTCAGCGCACCGATACGAGGGCGCTTGCAAGTTTAGGTGGCATCAGGAACGTGGCCCCTGTTCTCACAACGGTGTTTGTAATAGTCATGCTTGGCAGTGTTGCCCTGCCGTTGACAAGTGGTTTTGTTGGTGAATTCCTGCTGATCAATTCGTTGTTTCACTATCAGGCCTATATGGGAGCAGTCGCTGGATTAACCATAATTCTTGGTGCTGTTTATATGCTGAAGACTTTTCAACGGTCGATGTCGGGCGAAGTTAACAGTACGCTGGCAGGTTTCGCGGATCTCACCAATCACGAGAAGCTGGTACTTTATCCGGTAGTCATCCTGATCGTGCTGCTGGGCGTCTATCCGATGCCACTGCTGAATCTTTCCGAGGCTTCGGTTGAAAACCTGCTTACTATTTATTCGAACTTATCTGCACTAGGGCGGTAATATGAATGCATTACTAGTTATATGTGGCTTGGGCATTTTTTCGCTGGTAGCGGAAATTTTGAATTTCAGGAAATGGCTTCTCTGGGTTATTATCGCCGGTATAGCGGCCGCGTTGCTCTCAGTTGCGCGTGAATTTGGAAGGTCGACGTTCCACTTTAGTGAAATGTTGTTGTTTGACAATTTCTCTCTCGCCTATACAGCTCTTATCTGTTCGATCGCCTTGCTCTGGTTTTGGATGTCCGCTGACTACTTCAGAAACAGCTCTCTTATCACCGAACGGTCAGCAATGGTACTCTTTACGGTTGCCGGAGCATTGATCATGAGTTCATTCAACAATATGGCTATGCTGTTCCTGGGCATTGAAATATTATCCATTTCATTGTATGTGCTTGCCGGCAGCAAAAAAGAGAGCCTGTTTTCCACAGAAGCATCGTTCAAGTACTTCCTAATGGGTGCATTTGCAACGGGATTCCTGTTAATGGGTATCGCACTTGTTTACGGCGCAACCGGGTCTTTCCAGATCACGGCCATTGCGGGGTTTGTAGAAATCCATAAAAGTGAATTGCCTTACTTTTTTTACGCAGGCGTGCTGATGATGTTCGCCGGTCTCGCGTTCAAGATCTCCGCTGTTCCGTTTCATTTCTGGGCACCTGATGTCTACGAAGGATCACCAACCGCAATCACTGCATTAATGTCCACCGTGGTAAAGATTGCCGCGATAGCCGCTTTTTACAGGATATTTTCAATCTGTTTCTCGTCCGTTCAAAGCACCTGGACATCGGCCCTGCAGGTAATTACCGTTCTCACTTTGGTAATTGCTAACGTGACGGCTGTGTACCAAAATAGCGTTAAACGCATGCTTGCCTATTCCAGCGTTGGTCACGTAGGCTATATTCTTTTAGGTTTTGTTTCCAATGACAAAACCTCCTCGGGTGGTATATTCTATTACCTCACCGCATATGCTGTGGCATCCATTACTGCGTTCACCGTACTTCTGCTTCTGGAAAAGAAACACTTAAGTTTATCAATTGATAATTTCAATGGCCTGTACAGAAAGAAACCTCTTCTTGCAGTTGCAATGACCATCGCCTTGCTTTCCTTAGCCGGTATCCCGCCGCTGCCCGGATTTTTTGGCAAGTACATGGTGTTTGCGCTGGCTATTCAAAATGGATTTACCCCGTTAGTGATCCTCGCGATCATTACTTCTTTGATTGGTGTATATTTTTATTTCCGGGTAATCATCGCGATGTTTTTCAAGGAACCTGACCAATCAGAATTACCAGACGATCCATCATTGACGTCATTGCTTTATCTACTCGTAGTCCTGTCTGTAGCACTCGGCATTTTCCCGGACAGTTTGCTGCAACTCATGAAATAATGCGATAATCGGAGTCAGACTCCCCATGTCAAAAGAAATGCACTGTCCACATTCTTTGCCATCTTCCGTATCCCCCAATTCTACAACAGAGAAATACATCCCATAGCGTTGGATTAATTAACCTTCATTGCCGATATTACTTCAATAAACGACCCTCTTATGCCATCCAATTCTCTTCCTCGTGTTGCGTATTTCTGCATGGAGTACGCCTTGCAAAGTGATTTCAAACTGTATGCAGGTGGCCTCGGCATCCTAGCCGGAGATTATCTGAAAGGTGCCCGCGATCATAAATTTCCTATTGTAGGCATTGGTATCAAATGGAAACAAGGGTACACCGATCAGCGCATTTCATCGGAAGGCAAAGCGATTGATACTTATCCTATTTATGAATATCCATTCTTGAAAGACACGGGTAAAACTGTAACGGTCACTATCCGCAAACGCGAAGTAAAATGTAAAATCTGGTTGTGCGATCAATTTAAAAATGCGCCTCTCTACCTACTGGATACCGATGTGCCCGGTAATGAGGATGGTTGGATCAGTGGGCAACTGTACGGTTGGTTTGGTGAAGAACGTATCGCCCAGGAGATGGTGCTTGGGATTGGTGGCGTGAAAGCTTTGCGTGCTTTAAAGATCCCTGTGGATGTTTATCACTTCAATGAAGGTCATGCATTATTCGCCGGCTTCGAACTGATGCGCGAAAAAGTGAAAAGCGGCAAATCATTTGACCAGGCGTTTGCTGCCACCCGAAAAGAAATTGTTTTTACTACGCATACACCGGTAGTTCAGGGAAATGAATCGCACTATATTGATAGGCTAATGTATATGGGCGCCGATAATGGTGTCTTCAACAAACAGCAGCTGAAACGACTGGGCGGCTCACCTTTTAATATGACTGTTGGTGCGCTTCGATTGTCCAGAAGGTCAAATGCCGTGGCACAACTTCATGCAGTCACAGCTAACAAGATGTGGGTGAACGTTAAAGATCGTGAAGAAATTATTGGCATCACCAACGCTATTCATATTCCAACCTGGGTGGACAAGCGGATTATCAATGAAGCAAAGAGTTCTTCCAACAAAATTTGGAGGCTTCACCAGGAAAATAAAAAGCAGTTGATTGATTTTGTTTATAAACGGACAGGTACAAAATTAAAACAAGATGCCCTGCTGATTGGCTTTTCACGAAGAGCCGTTCCGTATAAGCGCAGTGATTTGATTTTCCGCGATCATTCAAAGATTGATAAACTTTTTAAAAGCGGGAAACTGCAGATTGTTTTTTCGGGCAAGGCACATCCGCTGGATGACGGAGGTAAAAGAATCGTTGCCAACATTGTGGCACTCACAAAAAAGTATCCTCGATCGGTAGTCTTCCTGGAAAATTATGACATGACTATAGGATCCATGCTGGTGCGTGGATCGGATGTCTGGCTCAACAACCCACGCAGACCTCAGGAAGCAAGTGGAACATCCGGTATGAAAGCCGCGATGAATGGTGTACTCAACCTGAGCATCCTGGACGGATGGTGGCCTGAGGCTTGTCAGCATGGTGATAATGGCTGGCAAATTGGCGACGGCTATGAAAACAAAAACGAAAAGAAATTGGATGAACACGACCAGAAGGCCTTATATAAAGTACTGTTGAACGAAGTTGTGCCTACCTATTACAAGAATAAAGATCAATGGGTGCAGATGATGAAACAAAGTATACTCACTACACATAAACAATTTGCTGTCAAACGGATGCTGGACGAATATTACCAGCAGCTTTATATCGAATAAAGAAACTGAGCACTAAATTTAGCATTTCCTCCGTCTCAGCGTTTGATGGCTAAGCCAAGCGTCGAGAACAAAATGATTGAAAGAAATAACGCAGTTGCGAAGAGAAGTCTTGCAGGGGAGGACATTGCAAATCCCCTTAGTGCTGGGGATAGCAATGTTCGCCGGACCCGGACCGCAATTTAGATCTTTTGCCCGTACGTTGCCGAAGACTGAGTGAGCCGAAATTCGAAGTAGTTATTCCAAAAGAACTACCTGTTTCAAAAGGGTCTGTAGTAAACATGGTAATTCACTTCACCAGGCATTCAACCTGACAAGTCGCTTTACATCCTATCTTTGGCAATATGATAATACGTTAAGAGTAAAATTCAGGGTTAACTTCAAAATGCTCGCGATTGTTAAGGATCAATCCAGAGTTGCCCTGCAGAAATTCGCTGAAATATTGGGCATTAATTGGCATCTATTCGTCTTGTTTTTTATTTCAAAACATTCTATCTTCATTCGATTGCAAAGGATAAATCATGGGAAAGGTTAGAAACATATTGCACAACAAAGGTAACGTCGTTTTTTCCGTTGAGCCGACTGTAATGGTTTACCGCGCCATTGAGTTGATGTGTGAGAAAAATATCGGCGGCCTTTTGATCGTTGAGAACGGAAAACTGGTGGGTATTTTTACAGAAAGAGATTATGCCAGGAAACTAATTTTGAAAGGGAAGTCTTCTA
>DASVBA010000237.1:0-7917 GCA_036376095.1 Chryseolinea sp. | reverse complement strand
ATCCACTTAATTCAAGAATTCATATTCGTTGCACCTTATACCCTATACCCCATACCCTATACCCTATGCCTTATTGAAACAGAACGGTATAAAAATCCACCCAATCCGTCGAATGAGTTTCAGCCACCCTGGTTTGAGTATTCATATTTGCCGGACCTTATACCCTAAACCCCCCTCATAATCTTATTCTTTACAACAAAAGCATGAATCTAAAACGTCGTCATTTTTTAAAACTCTGCGGCACCGCCGGCGGCGGACTGATGCTAAGCATAATGTTTCCTGCTGTCGGAACTCAGGCTGCCGAAGCCGAGGCATTCGTACCAAACCTGTTGGTAAGGATAGAAGCGGACAATACCGTGATATTCACGTTGACAAAACAGGAAATGGGGCAGGGTGTCACCACGGGACTTTCAATGATCTTTGCTGACGAACTGGGAGCAGACCTTGAGAAGATGAAAGTAATCGACGCTGACTTTGACGCAAGGTTCGACCATACTGTTATGGGAATCACTGGTGGCAGTTCTTCAATTCGAACGTGTTGGGATCCCGTCCGTAAGGCCGCCGCGATGGCGAGAGAAATGCTTATTCAGGCCGCCGCGGATAGTTGGAATGTCTCCGCGAAGGAGTGTTATGCCGAAGGAGGGCATGTCTGGCACAAGGGAACTTCGCAGGTAAAAACATTTGGCGAACTAGTTGCCAAAGCAAGCATGGTTCCCCCGCAGGAAGACGTCAAGCTGAAAGACCCAGCTGAATTCAAATACATCGGCAAGCGCATAAAAAATATCCGGACAAAGAAGATAGTGTGCGGGGCTCACAAGTATGGAATTGATGTTTCGATTCCGGGGATGTTACATGCATCGATCGAAAGAAGCCCGGTTCACCAGGGGACGATCAAAAGCTATGACGACAGTGAAGCTCGCAAGCTTTCGGGTGTCGTTGATGTAATTAAGATAGAGCGGCGCACCAAACCCGTTTCAGTGGGAGTACCTGGATGGGACTTATATTATGACTACACCGTCCAGGAAGGCCTCGCAGTTATTGCAACCTCAACGTGGGCAGCGATGAACGCCAGGAAGAAACTTCGCATTGTTTGGGACGATGGAAAGAACGGTTTAGCCGATTCATCTACGTTCAAGCAACAAATAGAAAAGTCATCCGGGTCGCCGTTGGTTGTAAATGAGAGCAAAGGAAATGTCGATAGTGTCTTTGAACGAACACTAAAGCTTGTTGAAGCATCGTATGAGATAGGGTACATGGCCCATTGTCTGATGGAGCCTCTCAATACGGTAGCCAATGTAAGCGGTAACCATTGTGAGATTTGGTCGGGCACACAATTCGCGAAGCGGTTTGTCGAAGAGGTTGCTGCTACGCTGGATATTCCATTTGAAAATGTGACCTGCCACGTGCTTCCGGCAGGCGGGGGTTTTGGAAGAAGGTGGGAGCCTGATTTTGCGATAGAGGCCACGTTGTTATCGAAGGCTGTGCAGAAGCCTCTAAAAGTAACATGGACCAGGGAAGACGACATCAAGCACGACTTTTATCATTCTGTGCAACAGGACAGCCATCGCCTGGCACTGGATGAAACGAATTCAATAGTAGCCTGGAACGTGGATCAATACTCTTGCTCGAAATTTTTGAAAGGAGCGCCGTGGAATCCGTATTCTTATTCAATACCAAATTACAGAGCAAGAAAATTGGATCTTCCGTCACCCCTTGAAACTGGTCCCTGGCGAAGTGTAGATGACCACAAGGATGTATTCACGGTGGAGAGCTTCATCGATGAAGTGGCGAATAGCCTGAAAGTCGATCCACTGGAATTCAGGCTGAAACTTTTACAAAAGCCGTTACTAACTCATGATGAAGGATTGTTAAAAACAATGGAGGAGGACCGGTTGCTCACACGACAGGTACTGGAACTTGCCGCGGAAAAATCAGGATGGGGAAAAAAATCAAATCTCGGCATTGCGGTGGGAAGATTTAGCAGTCATTGTGCCCAGGTCGCAGAAGTAAACATCGACCATGGCAAACTGATTGTTGAGCGGGTTACGGTGGCTGTACATTGTGGAATAGCGGTTAATCCGTCAATGGTGGAGGCTCAACTTCAGGGGGCTGTTATCTATGCGCTTCAGGCTCTGAAGTATGGAGATATTAAAATTAAAAATGGCAGAGTGCAACAAAGTAACTTTCACGATTATAAAATGATCCGCATGGACGAAGTGCCCGAGATCAACGTTCATATAGTTCCAAGTTCCGATCCGCCAAAAGGCGTGGGCGAACCTGGTGTTCCGCCTTTGGCACCCGCCGTGCTTAATGCCGTTTATGCTGCAAGGGGAAAGAGGATACGCAAGCTGCCCGTTACGAAAGACGATCTTGCCTGACCGTCTTTTTTGTACCTTACCGTGAATTCCGTAGGTCAGATGGCTAAGTTGAATTTCAGGACAATTCAGATCCTGCTTTGGGTCCTTACCTACCTTGTGGTCTTTCTCTATTGTTACTACAAGTTTGAAGGTCTCCCCATTACTATCGTCTATAGTCTTATCGTTACAGCCATTTACATGTTGACTGTTTACGGTAACAGTCACTTTCTAATCCCACGCTACTTCAGAAAGAGTAAGCTGCAATATTTAATGTATGCGATCCTGTTCATGGCAGCAGTCACTGCAATACGGATGTGGCTGGAGCATTGGATTCTTTTTGGTTTGATGGAGTATAAATGGTTCTTCAATTTTCAGAACGAGCACTACTCTTTTTCCGCTGTCACAATAATCTTCGCGTTCCTTTTTGGTGCTTTGCTAAGGATCTCCCTTGATCACTTTCGAATGTTACAGCAGGAACAAGAACGAAAGAGCCAACAGATTGCTGCAGAATTGAATCTATTAAAGTCACAAGTACAACCCCATTTTTTGTTCAATGCGCTGAATAACATCTACTACCTTGCTTACATGAAATCAGATCTAGCTCCGGAAAGTATTGCGCGGCTATCCGATATCATGCGTTATTTTGTCGAAGAGGCTACCAAGGAATGGGTTACCGTCCGGGCGGAGCTCGACTTTATCAAAGACTACATCGAAGTTGAACGCATCCGTCTGCCGCATAATCTGAAAATACATTGGACGTATGCCGGAGAAGTTGGTGAGCAGCTGATTCCACCGATAGTATTCATTCCATTGGTTGAAAACGCATTCAAGCACGGAGTTGACAAGGTGAAAGAAAACAATGAAATCCAGATTAGCGTAGAAGTAAACAAGAGGGGACTGACGTTTACTGTACGGAATCTGATCCAAAACATCAATTACGAAGGCAAGTCTGGAACGGGACTGGCGAACCTTCGAAAAAGGTTATTGCTTCTTTATGAAGATAATTTCACGTTGATAACAACCCATAAAGTGGATCATTACATTGCTCAATTATCAATCCCATTATGAAGACAATTTCCTGTGTTGTTGTCGATGATGAACCATACGCCGGTAATTTAATGGAGGAGTATATTGGTCAGATTGGTTATCTCAGCCTTAAGAAAAAATGTCTCACAGCTGTTGAGGCGCTCGCGTACTTGCAGGATCATACCGTCGATCTGGTATTTCTGGATATAAATCTTCCGAAACTGTCCGGTATGCAGCTTGCCCAGATGCTTTCGCCGGATCAAAAGGTCATCTTTACAACCGCCTATTCTTCGCATGCAGTGGAAAGTTATGCCGTGAACGCGTTGGATTATTTGCTAAAGCCGATCACATTCGAACGTTTCGTAAGATCCGTGGAAAAAGCGGCGCAACACTTTAATCAGAGCAGCACTCAGCCAGGCAATGGCAAGGGAAACTTCTTCATTAAATCGGGAAAGGCTATGATCAAAATTAGCCCGTCGGATATTTATTATATCGAGGGATTAAAGGATTACGTGATGTTCAGACTTGAAAAGGAAAAGCACATTGTCTACAAAAAGATGAAGGACCTTGAAGACCTGCTTGAACCCGGCTTTAAAAGGATCCATCATTCATTTATTGTCAATACGGATCATATCAAAAGGATTGAAGACAATCATGTATTCATTCTGGATCAAAGGTTGTCAATAAGCGACAAATACAGGGATGCATTTCTGTCCTTCATAAAAGATAGCTTAATGTAACGACGTTTAATTATCGACCTCCGCGGGCTCAACATTGACAACCCGTTTGATAGCAGGCGCGGAAGCCCTCTCCCTCTTTTTGTATTTACGTCCATACCATATGTAAAAGCCCGTCAGGGGAAGGGATGCACAGATCAGGCTTGCACAGAAGGCCAGGATCTTTCCGGGTAAACCAAGTATTGCTCCTGTATGAATATCATAGTTCAGTCGAATTAGCTTATCCGCAGCGGAAGCTTCGCTGAATTTGCCGTATATCTGGTTCGATGGGATTTCCTCCAACGTGTATTGATCAAAGAAACGGTAATCGGCTTTCCAGTACGTTTTTCTGTCGGGGTTGATCGTCACGGCCAGGCTGGTGGTATCGCTGGTGGGAAAATGCACTTCAAGGATATCAACACCTGGATTTTCGCTCTTCAATTTTATCCAAAGCTTGTCCAGAGGATTCTCAATAGTGTTACCGGCGACCTTGAACGATTGTTGTTCCTCGTAAAGGATCTTGTCGCCACCGGCAAGTTGATATATGGAATTGCCGAACCATTCAAAACCCCAGACCAGACCCGTAAGGGCGAGGATCAATGCGATCCAGGTAGTATAAAATCCAAGTACATTATGGAGATCGTAGTTCTTTCGCCTCCATTTAACACTCCATTTAATGGTGAAGCGTTGTTTAGCCTTGTTTTTCTTTGGCCACCATAGCACAAGTCCGGTGATGAGCATGATAACAAAAACAAGGGTCGATGTAGCCACAACGGGCTGCCCAACCGTCGCCGGCAACCAGAGGTAAAAATGACCTTGCAATACCTGATAAAAAAAATCGTGCGACATGTTCTTGACTTTCAAAACACGTCCGTCATAGGGATTTATATATACCAGGTAATAGTATAATGGATCAAAGTCATAAAAGCTCACCACAACGGCTCTGTCAGACCCCTTTTCATAAAGTGCTGAATGTATTTTTTTGCCGGGTAACTCTTTAACAGCAATTGTTGCAAGCTTTGACGGCGGCAGAAGGGGCAGATCTTTTTTATCCACGTGGCGGAACGGTTGCGTTAGCTCCTGCAACTCGGCCTGAAATGCATAGAGGCAGCCCGTAATGGCAACAATAAAGACCACTAGCCCGGACGTGAGTCCCAGCCAGAAATGAATTTTTCCAATTGCTTTCCTGATCGTCACAGTCCCCGCTCAATTAGAAAGTATAACTTATGCTAAGCCTGAGATTTCTTGGCGCGTCGGTCTGCCAGTAGTAGGCGTTTAACCACGCGTAATAAGATCCGCTGTAGAGATAGTTATCGAGCACGTTAAATACATTGGCGGTAATTCGCAGATTGTCCTTTTCCCAGAACAAACCGGCGTCAAGCTTGAAGTAATCCGGCAGGACGCCGCCTGGATCCGGTGCAGGATCCCAAAAGGTCTCTCTTCCCGCCAGGTACGTAAATCCGAGTGAGGCTCCGACTCCTTTCAGGGCGCCAACCTGTATCTTGTAATTCAGCCAGCTGTTAACGGTGTGTTTTGCAAAACCCGGCACAATGTCACCTTCTTCGATGTCCGTAATTCCATCGGCAACTTCAACCACTCTCGAGTCCGTGTATGCGTAATTTGCAATGAGACTGAGTGCATTCGTAATCCTTCCCCGTACATCGAACTCAATGCCCTGCGAACGTTTTTGCCCCAGCTCGATGCTAAGCCCCGATGCAGGCGGACTGTTGGGATCTGCTGTCAGCTCATTGTTCTTAAGTATTCTGTATAACGACAGTGTACTATTCCATCGGCCACCGGCCCAATCGCGTTTGAGCCCGACTTCCAAATTGTTTCCCGTCAGAGGTTGTACATCATCCCCGTTTGAAAGCCGGCCGGCCTGAGGAATAAACGCCTGGTCATACAACGCATAGGCTGAAGTCTGCTTATTGAGAGAAACACTGAGGCCTACGCGAGGGGTGACGTGTTTGGCTTCCTTAGGTTCAGCGCCCCATTCCGACTGCTTTACATACGTATAACGGCCGGCAAGGGTCAGCCTGATCCGATTATCCATGAAACCAAGCTCGTCCTGCAGGTATACGCCTGTGTAACGCTGATCCATCAAACCGCCAATAGCTTGTGCTCTTTCCTCAAGAGGCGTGGAGTAATCGAACTGCGGATAGCCATTTACCGGAGTTCCGTAATAGGGATTGTGCGTATCAAACTCCGCACCGATGGAGTCTAACATATGGTACTGCCCCCAATCCGCATTGTATTCTTTGTTGGCAACATCGATACCCGTCAGTATTCGGTGACGTATCGCGCCCGTCGTCAGTTCACCATTTACAAATACCTGCGCCATGCTCATTGTACTTTTTGCATCCCAGCTGCTGGTTGCCCTTAACATAGTGCCATCGGGATTGACAGCGGCAGGCCACATCGAACTGCCTTGCTGTGTGTAGATGAACCTTGATACCTGGCCTGTGAGGCTCCACTTTTCGTTGAAGTGGTGTTGAATGTTCACAAAGAAGCTGTGGTCGTTGATCTTTGTTGCGGGCATGCCTGCAGGTAGTGCGGTGAAATCCTCAGGCAGGGTTGCATAACCCTCCGTCGCGAATACATAGAACGATCCAACATCGCTCATTTGCGCATGCTGGTAATTGTACTCGAAGGTGAGTTTGGTTTTGTCGTCGAGCTGATATGAAATGACTGGTGCAACTGCATATCGATTGTTGAATTCATTTGCCCGGTGTGATTTCTTATTCTGGCCCGAAACGTTCAGACGATACAAGAGCCTTCCATCTTTACTCAGCTTTCCGTCTAAGTCGAGCGATGTCCGGTATAGATCGAAGCTGCCCAGTGTAAAAGATATTTCTCCTTTCGTCTGGCCCGTAGGCTTTTTAGTAACGACGTTGTATAGTCCGCTTGGATCGCCGTTCGCGAGCATAAAGCCTGCGGGTCCTTTCACGAACTCGATGTGATCAACGAAGCTCATGTCTTCGGTAAGCGGCCCCCAATAGGAATTGACAACATTAAACCCATTGCGGAATGCCTGGATCTGCGAGCCTCTTGCAGTGATGTTCGTGTACAGGTCTCCCCAATGTTCCATCCTCACTACTCCACTGACGTTTCTCACCAACCCGTCGCTCATGCTGATGATCTGCTGGTCTTTGAGGACTTCCCGTGTAACAACCTGGATATTCTGTGGTGTCTCAATGAGGGGTGTGTTTAGTCGAAGTGATTGAGAAGGATGATCGGCTTTGTAGGTATCCCTCGTGCCTGAAATGACAACTTCCTGCAGTTGTTGTGAATTTTCTCTGAGTGTGAAATCGAGCTCGGCTCTTTCTCCGGCCTTGACGTCGATGGTTTGTTGCTGGATCTCAAGTCCCACGAAGGAGGCTTCGAGCGTATAGCTACCTGGTGTGATATTGGATATTAAGTAATTTCCGTTCTTATCTGCAACCGCGCCTTTGGCCGTTCCTTTCAGGGTAACGTTTACAAATTCTGCGGGTTCTCCGTCCGATGTTCTGATCCTGCCGCCTACCGACCCCGTTGGCTGTGCAAGGGTGCCGGTTGAGATCAGCAAAAGGAGTATTAAGTAAAGAGTTCTCATATATGTACTAATTGTTTTGTGAAAGAGCGCCTCCATCATGGCTCATCGTTCTTTCGTTAGATAATCTTCAATACTGCTCTGAGGGCTTGAAAAATGCAATAATTATTTAGAATAATTCTAAATAATACCCTCGACCGGGGAGTGTAGTCCCTCTGAGGTGGTAGTGTCCTTGCCCTTGCATCGCAGTTTTAAATCACTCGCGAGGGTGAATCTGAATGTTTGTACT
>DASVBA010000210.1:0-3824 GCA_036376095.1 Chryseolinea sp. | reverse complement strand
AGCGCATTTTCAGCATGACCTCCGTTGATCATCGTGGCCACACAAGTGGTGCGTAGCATGGCATTATAAGCCGGAGAAGCCGACAGCCGTTCGAGCGCTGAAGGATCATACGGTGTTTTAATGATGCCTTTCATATCCTCTGCCAGCTGACCACTTTCAATCTTTGAAGAGCGTTCAAAATAGATACGTGTTCCTTCGTTGAGATTCACGGGGAAATCAAACTTAGCGAGATTGTCGAGCGCATGAGCCAACTGATAGATCGCATTGTCTTTGCGCGGTTGGGAACTGTGACCACCGCGGTTACGGACTTCGAGGGTAAAACTTTGAAATACTTTTTCGCTAAGCTGGACGGCATTCAGGATCTTTTTCCCGTCTTTCTCCATACCGCGACCGCCTTCATTGAGAGCAAACTCCGCATTGATCAGGTCTTTGTGATTTTTCAACAACCAGTCCACACCATTGTGATCGCCAGTCTCTTCGTCTGCAGTCAGGGCTACTATGATATCACGCTCCGGAACAAATTTTTCTTGTTTGAGCCGAATGAGGTTGGCTATAAAGATTGCCGCCATTGCCTTGTCGTCACTGGATCCACGTGCATAATAGAATCCGTCGATCTCTTCGAATTTAAATGGATCCGTTGTCCAGTCCGAACGAAGGGCTTCAACGACATCGAGATGCGCCAGAAGCAAAATGGGTTTCTTTTTCCCCGTCCCGCGTAGTGTAGCTACCAGGTTCCCTTTGCGTTCTATGGGACCACCGACAAAAATATCCTTGTCTGTAAATCCGGCAGCTCTTAGTCTGGCAGCCATTGCGTCTGCCGCCTTGGTCGTGTTGCCGACTGACTCAGTGGTGTTGATCTCGATCAGCTCTTTAAAGATCCCCCTCGTCAGTTTTTGATCGGGCTGAGCAAACGATTTGAATGATACTAATACGAATAGCAGAAGAATTTTTGAGGTCCTCATAAGCCAGATTTAGGTTTTGACGCTCCAAAATAGACAAATTATTCCCTACTCTGATGATCGGCTAGTAATTGAACAATGTCGTCAATTGAAATTTGTATGGGTGCCGTTTGGCTTGAAGGTGGGAGGAATTTACAAGACTGCTCTCGTTATTTCACGATCAGGAGTTTAAGACCATCGTAGTCCTTCACTTTTAAGTCTCCTGAGAACTCAATTATTAACGTGTTGTCAGGAGGGTTTTGAAGTATGTCTATCCTTTCAGCAAAGCGATTCACAAAGAAGGGGTGAACTTCTAATGCCTCATCCTGGTAATGGACCAAGACCTTGTCTCTTAAGCATGTGAGTTTTAATGTCATACCTATTTGAAAAAAGTGTGCTCGAAATGGATGAACTGCTCCACACTCCTGCCGGCGATTGAGTGCGCTGCTTATTTAAGAGAAGAACACGCAACCGAAGTCTTCCAGTTAAGAAATTGTGAGTGACGAGCTGGAGAGTATCCTCTATTCGGGCGATATGCTGGCAATCGTAACCCTTGAAATACAACTTGTGCGTAACGACGCAACATCATTTGAATAAGCCAACATAGTTCGAGCGCTGAGGGATAAAAAGTGTTTCAATGTAAACCTTTATAACCTCTGCAAGCCAACCACCTTTCAATCTTCGAAGAACGTTTGAAATAAACAAGAACTCCTTCATATAGATTTACAGCTAGTCGTAAAGTGATGGTTGATGTAAAACGCTATAACATTTACAGAGTGTATAGGTTTAGTTGTCCCTATTAATCTTGAACAGGAAAGTGCTTTATCCTTTGGATAAACGGAAATAAATGCGGTATTTACTTGACAAAATATAAGGATATGGGAAAGGAATACCTTGGCGAGTTTGAGGAACTGGTATTAACCATGGTCGCAGCATTACAAGAAGATGCATATGGTGCAGCCATTTCCGACGAGATTGAAGTGCGGCTTAAACGGGATGTAAATCTCAGTGCAGTACACGTCACTCTTTACCGGCTTGAAGACAAAGGGTATATAAAGTCAAGCCTGGGTGGAGGAACAAAGGAGCGCGGCGGAAGAAGAAAAAGGATCTATACCATCACAAGCGCGGGTATGGCTATGCTCCGTTCTATGAAAGAAACCCGTCTCGAACTTTGGAAGATGGTGCCGCAGCTTAAGATGTCGGGATTGTAACAAGGCTGACGATGTTATATCATGAGCATGCGAAAGAATGATTGGATCTTTTGGTTATTAAGTGTTTTCTGCCCGGAGCATTTATACGAAGAGATTGAAGGAGATCTTATTCAAAAGTACAATCGAGATGTAAAGACCTTTGGTGAGCGTCTGGCAACGCGAAGGTTGTTTCGGAATGCGATCCGTTTTTTTAGACCGGGGATCTTACTGAGAAATAAATGGACTATGCAAATAACTCAACTCTTTATGGTAAGTAGTTACATCAAGATCGCATTCAGAAATTTCAGACGGCAGAAGGCTTACACCGTCCTGAACATGGTGGGTTTGTCGTTAGGGATGACAGCCAGTTTACTGATATTGCAATATGTAAAGTACGAGAGGAGCTTCGATAGATTCCATTCTCGATCGAACGATATCTACCGAATTCAGTATAACGGTTGGCAAAACGGACTGCTCAACTTTGAAAGCGCCGTGGCCGTGGCCGCAGTGGGGCCAGCACTTAAAAATAACTTTCATGAGGTGGAAGAGTTTGTGCGATTCCTTCCGACGGGAGGGGTAATCACCTATGAGAAGCCCGGTGAAGAACCGATAACCTTCCGGGAAGAGCGTGCACAATTTACAGACACTTCTATTTTTAAGGTTTTTGATTTTCATTTGATAAAAGGAAACGAGCGCACCTGCCTGCAGGGAATCAACAAGGTCATCATCTCCGAAAGCACAGCGCAAAAATATTTTCGCGACGAAGATCCAATAGGCAAGATCCTCAACGTAAATGGAAATGAGATGCCATTGGAGATCACGGGTGTCTTTAAGGAAGTTCCGGAAAATTCTCATATCAAATTCAATTTTCTTGTTTCGTATGAGAGCATCAACAAAATGAGCGACAACGCATCGGAAACATCTTGGGAATGGTATGACTTTTACACGTTCGTTTTGTTAAAGCCGAACACGGATGTAAAGGAGTTGCAATCGAAATGGGACAATTATCTGTCGACAACAAGAAAAGTGGATTGGGAGAAGAACAACTCAAGACAAGAATTTATACTCAGACCTCTGAACGATATTCATTTGTACTCTAATCTTCTCTACGAAACATCTCCAGAGGATCTGCGCAGCGGTGATTCCGTTTATGCGCTAAGCATAATTGCTTTGTTTATCCTGGTCATAGCGTGGGTGAACTACATTAATCTCGCTACAGCACGTTCATTAAAACGTGCGAACGAAGTTGGCGTAAGGAAAGTGGTGGGCGCATTCAGAAGCCAGCTCGTGGGCCAATTTCTTACGGAGTCGTTTATCCTTAATACCATAGCCGCTTGTTCGGCCATTGTCCTCGTCAGACTTTGTTGGCCATCATTCTCAGCATTAACCGGATGGAATATCCCTATTGATTTCCTATTGCAACGCGAATTCTGGCTGTTAGTGATCGGATTGTTTTTCGGCGGCGCGTTACTTTCCGGATTTTATCCCGCCGTTGTCCTTTCATCATTCAAACCTGTGGCGGTTCTGAAAGGGAAATTGATCCGCTCGTCGGGAGGAAATTATTTGAGAAAAGGCCTGGTCGTTTTTCAGTTCGCAGCCTCTGTTGTTTTGATCAGTGGCTCACTGATTGTCTATCAGCAACTGAACTACATGAAGAACAAAGACCTTGGGGTGAGTATTGATCAAACGTTAATAT
>DASVBA010000189.1:0-5803 GCA_036376095.1 Chryseolinea sp. | reverse complement strand
TCTTTCAGTACGGGTTTTGATTCTCCCGGATAGGTGTAGTTAAGATTGCTGATCGTTATCCCGTAACCTTTGTTAGGCTCGACCTCTGGAAGAGCAAAACGGCCTGATTCCTCCGTTGGCAGATCCGTTACTTGTGAGACTTTGTCAACGGCAGTTAAAAGATCATATATCACATCGACCGACAGTATGATCTTTTCTGTAGCACTCAACACAAGAATGATGACTACTTCTGATGCTACAAACTGTCCCAGGGTGATTTGCCTGTCAACTACAAGAACGGCTCCTACAGCCAGTAAGGTACCCGTGATAGCTACTTTCAAAAACACGAAGAAAGAAAGTTGCGTCATCAACACATTAAAATGCACGTTGCGGTACTTGATGTAATTGCCGGTGACCTGGTCGGTCTTTCGCATCGCCAGATCCGTCGTTCCCGCCAGTTTAAATGACATGATGGTGCGTGCCAATTCTTCGAGCCACTGAACGACTTTGTACTTATATTTTGATTCGTTAATGGAAGAGGTAAGTCCCCGGGGGCCGGTGAAATAAAACACCGCGATAAGAACACCCAGGAGGAACAAGCCAAAGAACACGAAAAAGGGATGGTACAGGGAAAGAAGAAGAAGTCCAAAAAAAACCTGAATTGTTCCGGAGGACACGTCCAGTAAGACTTTGGGTAGCCCTTTCTGAAGAGTGATAATGTCAAAAAAGCGATTTACTAATTCTGGTGCGTAACTTTTTGTAAGCGCTTCAAGCCGTATACGAGGAATTCTATAGGCGAACTCAAGCGCAGCCTTGACAAAAACTCTCCGCTGGAATTGTTCCATCATGCCGATCTGAACCAGCTGGAGTACGCCTGTTAAGAGCACTCCAAGAACTACCAGGCCAATAAGAATATAGACCGAGCTGAAAAATACTCCGCCTGATATAAGTTCAACCGTTGTTTGCAGCCCCAACGGAAGGGCCAGGCTAAGTATTCCAACGAGGAGCGCATAGATCAGTATGTAGTAGATATCTTTTTTTTCAGTTGCTAATAATCGATAGAGCCTCTTCGCAGGTGATAACCGTTCGACAGCGCTATCAGGAAGGCTGAGTATTTTTTTGTAAGGTACCAGCACTAAAGCGATTACTGAGCCGCCTTCCGTGGCCAGCCAATCCATTTCGGCATATCTCTGTTCAAAATCTTCACCGGATAACGGAAGCTTGATATCTCCTCCTTCATACGTAACCAGTTCAGCGTAAAGATTTTGATCTCTGCCTCTGAAGAGTATAATGTGTTCATTCAAGTCCTTAATGAACTTTTTCAATTTGCCTGGTTGGATCTGATGTACCGTCGCGAGCAGATTCACGTTTCGGGCTGCCTCCGTAAAGTCAAGATTAAACGCGGCGATATCTGAAACACCGTAGCTTCGCTGAATTGATTGCATTCTGCCCATCTGTTCCAGGTCTGCTTCCAGGCCTTTGGATCTGAGTACGTATTCAAGAATGCGAATTGTGTCTTGCGTCGTCATGACTATCCTATCGTTTTGAAAACCAGGGTGTCTAAGAATGTATACAATTTTTTATGGTGTTTTTTTGGATCAAACTTGATATCCGTAAGAGAAGGCAAATGTTGTGCATAGTACAGCTGATGTTTTACCGTGAGCATTACGGTGCTTACCAGGGCGTGGGGAAATGGAAAATCGGGATTTACCTCGCTGACGATCGCCGCGATTTTTTTGCACAATGATTTGTAGGGAAGGAACAATCCTTCTTTGTTGTCGTCATCAACCTGTTTTGTCAGGAATGTTTTTTCGAATTCGGCGCTTACGATGCGTTGAAGAGCGGCTTCATCAACAAAGGCGATCGCAGGGTCCGCAAATTTCTCTTCCGAGATCTGTCGCAGGCATATTCTTAGCCTTTCTTCCGGGTCCTTAATATTATTAGTGTGGAAATCGATCTGATGCTCAAGGTATGTCCAATACCAGTCCATCAGGTAAATCAGCAGCTTGTGTTTATTATCAAAGTAACGGTAGACTGAAGCCTCCGTCGACCCAATCGCGATGGCGAGTTTTCGAAACGTAAAATCCTCAAAACCAAGCTTGTCGATCATCTTGATGCTCTTTTGGATGATGTTCTGCCCCAGGTCTGTTTGCTGCGGATCCCGCAAGTAGAGGTTCTCAGACAGTTTAAACGTTAAAATAGTCATACTATATAGGTTGATAGTAACACTATTATAAACGGAAGTACATGTAAAATGTTCACAAAAAAGAAAAAATAAAAAAGCAATGCTTTCCGGCTGTTGCGCTTGTTCTAAGCGCGGGCAGTAAGGTTTTTTTGTCACTTCAGTCCCGTTTTCGAACGGTTGGCTCCGTAGCGTTGAAGAACGCGCGCATCGTAGCTGTTAATACACTAAACAAATTTTCTTATGGCATATAATAAATTGACCTTACCGAAGAAGTTTTCATTTAGCGCATTGCTGGTCATTGCACTTGTATTTTTAACGTTCGTCAGCTGCGACGACGACGACGATCCAGCGGGACCGAGCACTAATATTGTCCAGCTTGCACAGTCCAACAGCAACCTGTCTACCCTGGTCACTGCCCTTGGGAAGTTTCCTGATCTTGTAAGTACCTTAGGTGGCACGGGGGAATTTACAGTCTTTGCGCCCACTAATGAGGCGTTTGCCAATCTGCTCACTACGATCGGTCAGACCAGTCTTAACGACATACCCGACGATGTACTGCGCGAAGTACTTGAGTATCATGTGATCGCCGGTGAAACAGTGAGATCAACCGACCTTACAAACGGCGATGTTGAAACGGTGAACGGCGAAGCTATCACCGTATCCATAACCGGAGGGGTCAAACTCAACGGCACCGTTAACGTTACGGCAGCGGATGTAGCGGCTACGAACGGAATAGTTCATGTCGTGGACGCAGTATTGGTCCCACCATCGATGGTACAATTTGTCAACACTGTCGTTGAGCCGGCATATTTTAACAAGAACTTTACAACGTTGATCGCTGCAGTGAAGGCGGCGTCTCCATCGATCCTGGCGACATTGTTAAACAGCTCGAAGAAAACATTGTTCGCTCCGACGAACGCTGCATTTGAAGCGGCAGGTATAACCAGCTTGCCAGCGCAATCGGTCCTCGACGCAGTACTTGGGTACCACGTTATCGCATCCGAGGTCGCTTCGTCCGCGATCGCGACCGGCAGTTCTTCCGCTACTACTTTGAACGGTAAAATATACTTAAGCAAAGGAGCTTCGGGGGTATTCATCAATGGAACTTCAAAAGTGACGACTGCCGACATTACCGCTTCAAACGGGGTTGTTCATGTCATAGACCGGACACTATTGCCTCCGTCGAAAACAATTGCCGCTATTGTCTCCGATTACGCCAATGCGTCGTCTAACAAACAATTCACACAGCTTCTTGCGGCGTTGGCGCGTACCGACGGCGAGGGTGCTGATGACCTGCTGGCAGCCGTAACCTCTTCATCGAGCAACTTAACAGTTTTTGCTCCTACCGATGCAGCATTCAATTCATTGTATACCGCGCTGGGCGTAGATAACGTGAACGAAATTCCACTCGGTACGCTCATTGCGGTGCTGAAACACCACGTCGTTGGCGCACGGGCGTTTTCATCAGATCTTGCAAACGGCCAGGTAGGCACCCTGAATGGAAACGTGACGGTTAGTGTCAGCGACAATCCACCAAGCGTAACCGGGAGCTCTGGCTCCGGGAACAAAGCAAATTTGCAGACAACACTCCTAAACATTCACGCCACCAACGGTGTTATTCATGTAATTGATAAGGTGCTCATTCCTGATTAGTAGAAATGAGGTAATAGTTGATAATTGAGGGGTTGGGAAGTCCTTGCGGTCGTCACCGTAGGGACTTCTATTTTTCATTTATGATAATTTGAGAGCGTGTTTCACCATAAGTTTCGTTATGCATTCATTTTATTGCTTTCAGGATATTCCTTTTTGAATATCGTTCTCACCGTTGGCGTTTCATTCTTCAATCTCAGCATCTCCAATCTCGCATTGTTCCTTGTTATTACAGCACAGGTGTTGGGCGTGTGGGAGACGAGTAGATTTTCAGACAAATTCTTGGACAGAGTAGAAGCTTCCAACAAACTCGGTATACATCACCTAGTTATCTTGTTCGTACTGAGCCTTGGCGGTGTTGCGGCAATTACATTGCTTAATTTGCAATTGCTGTACCTCGTTGTGGATACGGCTCCTGTTGCACCTTTTGAACATTTCAAACTGCTTTTTGCGCTCGGTCTCCGGATAAATTTGTTCCTGCACTGTATCAATGCTATTGTGTTCTTTGTAAATAAGTACAAAGAAAGCCAGCTCGAGGCCGAACGGCTGAGAAAGGATACCATTGAAGCCCAGTTTGAAGCGCTCAGAGCACAGGTCAACCCGCATTTCCTTTTCAACTGCCTTAATGTCCTCTCGACGCTGGTCTTTAAAGATGCCGATACCTCGGCCCGTTTTATTGGTCAGCTTTCAAATGTGTACCGGTATCTGCTTTTCAGCCAGGAAAAAAAAATCACGTTACTGAATGACGAGATCGACTTTCTTCAATCTTATATATTCCTCCTGAAAATAAGATTTGGAGAAAACTTAAAAGTAAATAATAACCTGCCAAAAAATTCCGGCTATTACATAGCACCGGCGGCTCTGCAAATGCTTATTGAAAATGCCATTAAGCATAATGTAATTTCAGCAAAACATCCGCTGCAACTAAACCTGTCGACGGTAGACGGAAAGATCGAAATTTCAAATTCTCTCAATGAAAGGATTGTGAAGGAGGAATCTGCGCGCATCGGACTGAAGAACAGTCGCGATCGATACAAATTTTTAAGTGAAGCATCGGTCGAGGTGGAGAAAACAAATGGCTGGTTTCATGTTCGGATACCATTACTTACGATTGAAAGTTTATGAATATCGTCATAGTTGAGGATGAAAAGCTTGCAGCAGAGCGGCTGCAGCAGCTGATGAAGGCCTGCGATCCCGATGCAGTTGTGGTCGAGCAGTTTGAAGGAATCGAGGATACACTTGAATATTTCCGGTCTGGAAAAATGGCTGATCTGATGATGCTTGACGTTCAATTGGCAGATGGCAGAGCGTTCGAACTCCTTGACAAAATGAGCGTCGAAATTCCTATAATCTTTACTACTGCGTTCGACAACTTTGCGTTGCAGGCTTTTAAGCACCACAGTATTGACTATTTGCTAAAGCCAATACAGCAGGAGGACTTGAAGATGGCACTTGCAAAGTTCAGGCGGATCTCTGAAAATCGGCTGGATGCCGCGCAAATAAGGTCATTAAAAAGTTTACTGGCAAAAGTCAGCAGGAACTATCGCGAGAGGATAATTATAAAGACAGGTAATAAGCTGTATTTCAAACAGGTTAACGAAGTCGCCTTGTTCATTGCAGATGGCAAAAGCACGTACCTGCTACCCAGGAACGACAGCCGTAAGTTTTTGATAGATCACACGTTGGAGGAGTTGGAGAACGCGTTGGATCCTAATTGCTTTTACCGCATTAGCAGAAAATATATCGTCAGCATCGATTCTATTGCGGAAGTCAAGGGTCTCATCAGCGGAAGACTTGAAGTAAAACTGAATCAGGCATTTGATCAGGAGCTTTTAGTCAGCAGGGAAAGGGCACAAGACTTTAAGAAATGGCTTAATCGATAAACAATTGAAATGAACCCGCGGCCTTTCTGTAAATGTGTACATACAGCTTGCGTTTGATTTTGGTCCCCATTGACTTCGAGGACCTCAATTTCTTTTGTCCCTTCTA
>DASVBA010000181.1:0-12014 GCA_036376095.1 Chryseolinea sp. | reverse complement strand
GACGATCCGGCTTATGCAAAAGTAAAAAAGGATCTGCATGCCCGACTGGAAAAGTTGCGAGTAAAATACAAAGACAACACCGCATTAAGCCAGCGGTATGTTGACGAGTTTATGAAAGACGCTGAAGCGGGTAAAGTGTTTGGCGTCTCCAAAAAGCTAACGGAAAGGATCAAGGAGCGAAGTAAGAAGAAATAATAGCTTCTCTGATTGACAAATATCCAGTCCGTTACGCGTCAACCCTTCGCGTCGCTATTTGGGCAGCACGGTCACTATTATTCTTTTGTACCTTGTTAAAGCCGGCGTTCCTTTGTCTTTAACCTGAAGGATAAAATGGATAGTCTCCGGCTTTTTTACATTCGGCGCCGTTACCGGCAGATCATAAAGGTTGGCCGCATAGGGCCTGAAGCTTACCGTGCCGGGATAGGTCCCTGCTTCCTTATATTGAAACCATAAATAACTCATCGAATCACCATCCGGATCGGTGGTGCCGTCGGCATTCAGGTGGAATTGCTCGCCGGATTTTACCGTGAATGTTGCCGGATGTGCGAGTCTAGGTACCGGTGCGTGATTCGCTTCCTGAAATGGTTTCGTGCACCAAAGCATGCGTGCTGCAAAATCGTTTTGAAAGGCTTCGCGCCACCTCCATATCGTCGCTTGATTGGTGCCATAGCTCTCATTGTTCAATCGAACGGAGTCAATGGCATTCGTCCAGATCGGGCGCGTTTCAGGCTCATCTTTTGGCCAGTTCTCTCTTACAAACCGGCCTGAGTTTGAGTCCCGGAATTCCGGAAGGTAAAGTTCATAACGGCCACCCCAGCCTCCCTGATTTGGATATTCAGGATTGCTTAGTCCATTGTCAATCAGATTCAAAAACGATGGAGTGTCACCCTCCATTCCATAGGCGACATCGGGGTAGACTGTGCCAAGCGGACCATGACCTTGCTGAATATTTTGCGCAAGCCATTCATTTGAAACAACCTCTTTGTTTGAGCCTGGATAGGGGAACATCATTCCCAACCACGTGGCGTAAGTATAGTTATAACCGGGTGTCACGATGTAGAAGATTTCAGGGAACGTTTTTCGGATCCACGGACCACTATCATCCTGATCTGAAATGGTGTAGATCCTTACTTTGCTTAACAGCTTCTGCGCGTCCGTTGCTGATTTTGTCTTTTTGATTTTCCAAAGAGCCTGCGCCAATGTGTTAGGACCACCCCAAACGCAAAACCAGATCGGTCGCGGATCTGATTTGCTCAGGGCTTGCACGATCCACTCTGATCCCTCGGAATCTTTGCCCTCACCAACACCATTCATTCCATAAACCGCGAGACCTTTTTTTACGGTGGGTTTGAGTTGATCATAGGATGGATAACCTGGTTCATGTTTGACGAGGTTTGGCTGAACAACCTGGTACGCCTTGAGAATTTTTTCTATACTTTCAGGTGCTACCCTTGATTTTTGGTGAATAGACGTAGTCGCTATTAAACCTTCGACATCCCATTGGTTTGCATACAGGAGGAACCGAACAAGCGACTGGGCGTCATCCGGATCGGCTTCAATGTCGGTTAGTACGATCACTCTCTGCTTTTGGGATTGTTGCGCAGTCACCGGGTTCATAGTTAAGATGAACATGGCGATGAAGACCGTTAAGATCGTTGTTGTTTTCATTTTAGTAACAAATGAGGTAAAAACTAGCTATTGACCCAAGGCGTAAGTTGACGAGATATCCATCAATAATGTCGTTATCATTCACGGATCTGTCGGTTAGTAATTAAGGGCCCGCAAAAATTACATATAAAGATTGACAATTGTGTACGATTTGATGTTGAGCTTCAGCTCGTTGGTCAATACGCAATTACTTCTCTTTGCAGAAGAAGGAGGGATAAAAAAGAAATCGCACCCGATCCAGAGTGCGATTCCTGTCAAGGTGTGTTGCAAATTTTAGTTGTTGTTCCAATTCGCCCAGTTGCTGCAATGTCCGGCATTGTCGGTTTCATTAATTGAAGTTTGAATACCTGAATAAGCGGCATTCATAACAGCGCGGGGAGCAAAATGCAGGTTTTCACTTCCGCTATCACTGAATGCCGACCCGAAATGTGCCTGACTCAGTCCGTGTCCCGCTTCATGTAATGCAATAGTTTCCACATCATAATGATTTCCAATTCTCCAGGTAAACGTATCGTTGTAATAGATCTCCCTCCATGCTACGTCTGCTTTTCCGTTGTTGTCCAGGTCTGTTGGATCACCGGCATCATCTGTAAAAATGATAGTATACGTAACACCGAGTATGAGCGCGCTACCGCCGGGTGTAATGGCATCAAAGAACGCTGCAGGCAGCCATCCCGCATGGACGATGTCTGCCGTATAATCTGCGCTTCCGCCAAAACCCAGAAGGAGACTAACAAATCCCGTGGATATTGCTGAATTGAAAGGTACCTCATACATGCCGAGGTCAGAACAAACAACACCGTTCCAAGTTTGCATCGCGCGTACGACTGCGCTGGAAGTTTGCGTGACCGAAAGGTCAGCGGAAGGCCTGTTCTGGTCGACGTAAAAAGATACGTTATCAGTTTCATCAAGGCTCAGCCCTGGAACGAAGTCTGCAGAAAGCCGCTTGTTCCCAACATTACTGAAATAAATGGTTCGGCCGACCTGCCCGGATTCTTGCGCGGTCACATATTCGGCGGAAAATACAGCATACTTGGCTTCTGATGCCATCCTCCCGTTAGAGGTACTTCTCGGGAACTCCATGAATATTGGAGAATCATCAATAGGTCTTACGTTTTGAGTACCCTCTTCGTTTTGGCATGCGAGCATCACGAGGATCAACGACACTGCGCCAGCGATTCTTTTTTGTTTATTCATAAGGGAAACGTTTAGGTTAATAGTTTAAGGTACGGCTTTACATTAGAACCGCGATTGGCAAACGACGAAAATGTTCAACAAAGAATATTAGTTATGCTATCTGTCAGTAGGACATCGGTTTGCGTAAAAGTTGTGGGGACTATTCTCTACAACAAATGAAAAGCGTGAGGAATAGACGCTTGATTTTTTCCCGGATCATTGCAAACAAGGATTTTAAGGTCTCTGTTTGGGGTGTCGGAATTTCATCGCACGTTGTGTTAGTGCTTGCACTTTTGTTGGATATTGTATCTTCAATAAAAAATAATAAAAATAAGATCTCTGATGATCATCCATCTCATCGACGGCACGTATGAACTATTCCGGCATTTCTACGGCCAGCGAAGCTTCAACAAAGGCAAAGACAAACCATTCGGAGCAACAGTCGGTGTTTTAAATGGAGTGTTGCAAATGATTGACGAGGGTGCAACGCACATTGGTGTAGCCACGGATCATATCATTGAGTCATTTCGCAATGAACTATGGCCGGACTATAAAACAGGAGCGGGGATAGAGCCGGTGCTGCGCAGACAGTTCCACCCGCTCGAGGAAGCATTAGTGTCTATGGGTGTTGTTGTCTGGCCGATGGTTGAACTTGAAGCGGACGATGCGTTAGCTTCTGCCGCGCGCCTCGCCGATGGTGATCCTCGGGTGCAGAAAGTTTGTATCTGGACCCCGGACAAAGACCTTGCGCAATGTGTAAGAGAAGACCGGGTCGTTCAGATCGATCGCAGGGCCAAGGTGATTCGCGACGCAACGGCCATACGTAAAAAGTTTGGAGTAACTCCGGCCCTTATTCCGGATTTTCTCGCACTCGTGGGGGACAGCGCCGATGGTTATCCTGGTATTTCCGGCATTGGCAGCACTGGTGCTGTTCAGCTATTGAATCAATACGGGCCAATTGAGGATTTTCCAGAGAAAGTGTTGAAAGAAAAACGGGAACAGGCTTTGCTTTTCAAACGACTTGCTACGTTGCGAACTGATGCGCCATTGTTTAACAATGTGGAAGAACTCCAGTGGCGCGGGCCCTCGTCATCGTTCGCTGCCGTTGCTGCGAAATTAAATGATACACGTTTGCTTGAGCGGGCAAATGCGTTGGCAGCAAAGCTTGCTTGATTTTATTTGGCCGCTGTGTGTTCCATAGAAAAGTTCAACTAACGTCATAGGCAAGATTGGAATTGTACCCGTCAAATGGCTGATCGATCACGAGCTGTTTAATTTGATCTAAAAATGTGATCGATTTTATTTTGTTGTTGGAATCGTCATTGAATACAATTCCCTTTTCAGTTACCGCCATAACACTCAGGAAACAGTCCGACCAACCGCGTCCGTCTAAAAAGTACTTGATCTTTATTTTCGCTTTATGGCTAATGATAGACTTCATGAGAAGTTTAAATTCGAGGCTAGAGATCATATCGCTGGCCCTGGGAAAGGATTGTCTTAGTTTCATATTTATATCGCTAGTAATAACCATGCCACACTACTACTAACCATAAACTACTGTGGCTCGCAAATCGATCTTGTGGCAGACATGAACAATGACAGGACTCAAGAGGCATCTATTTGCGGCTGTGCGCGTGAATTTGATAGGCGTGAATCAACGTGAAGTTTAATAGAATGGATGTTTAGTCAAGTGTTCCCTATTACCCATGCCCACTTAACCGAGGCCTCTATATGTTTTGAGAAGCTGTTGAAATAAAGCATTTTTTCCTGCGAGGTGGCTATTGTCCCCGAACATCTCGATCTGTAGATTTTTTTCCTCTGATTTTGCCAGCCTCCGACCCTCGGGATGATATTGCCAATGGATCTTGTTATCGTGAGCAGGCTAATCAAACGCTAAGTACCTGATTTTCGATGCGGATTTTTCCGGCCTTGAATTATTACTCGGTCTTCAGCACCTCTGCGGGTTGAAGGCGCCCAATCTTAAACAGGTAAGAACTTACGGTAAGCAGCATCACTACCAGTATGGTAGTGAAGGAGATCAGGAATATGATGATAGAGAAATTGGCCCTGTAAGGATAGCCAGCGAGCCATCGTTCACCCACCCAGTGTGCTATCGGTACGCCTATCGCACAAGCAGCAAAGAAGATGAAAAAAATCGGTCGGAACAGTAGGATAAATAATCCACTGGTAGCAGAACCAAGAAGTTTTCTTACGCCGATTTCTTTCGTACGTTGCTGCAGTGCAAATAACGATGTGCCAAAAATGCCTAACGAGGCCAGGCACACAGCCAGTAAGGATACTATTATTACGATCTGTTTTGTTCGCTGCTCTGTTTGATAAAACTTCGCGAAACTTTCATCAAGAAAGTAATAGCTTAATGGCAGGAGCGGTGCATCTGCTTTCCAAAGGTTATCAAGAGCTTCAATGACCGCCTTCGCATGGCTTGGGTGAAAACGCACCAGCAGGTACCGTGCATACGCCGGGTTGTACTCCAATATTAAGGGCTCGACCGCGCTATGAAATGAAGCAAAATGAAAGTCATCAATGACGCCTACAATCGTTTTGCTCGATCTGGTTCCTGTGTAAATGTTGGGAATTTCGATTGGGCGAGTCATGAGGCTATCGTGGATCGCTTCCGCACCGGCTTGATTCACTACAAAGGAATTCAGAGAATCACCGGGAATATCGGCATTAAAAAATCTGCCGTCCCGGACGTCTACGCCTAACGTACTAAGGAAGTTTTCGTCCACGAACATATGATAAAACGTGAGGCGTTTGTCTTCATCGCCGTTAGCTCCCGGTAACGAAAGTCCGAAGGTAAAGAGTGATTCGCCTGGAGGCGTTGAGCACATGGAAACATTTGCCACATGCTGGTTCGATGCCAATTTGTGTTTGAAAGCAATCCGTTCATTTGGTGGCATGCCTGAGGTATTTATTACCATAACCTGCCCGGCATCAAAGCCCGTATCTCTTTGAAGCAGATAGTCTGTTTGGCGTACAATAAGCAATGCGATGGCGAGCATAACGAAGGATGTCATTAATTGCAGAAATACAAGAGAGTTCCTCAGGTACGCGGTGGACATGCCGGTCCTCCACTTCCCACCGAAAGCTATCAGTGCATCCTGCCTGATGATCTGGACGGCGGGCAACAATCCGGATAATACAACGGTGCTGCTATATACAAGAACAAACGGCAGGATGGCGTCTCTGGAAAAGAAGAGGAGCTGGGTCTGCATGATGGTGTTGAAGGAGGGGATGAGCAGCCAGGCTAACAGTCCTCCGAAGACGACAGCCGCCGCGCATACCACCATGGTTTCTACCAAATGTCCCAAGAGCAATGCACCCTTGTTAATTCCCAGAATTTTTTTCAGTCCGACATTTTTTGCCCGCATGAAAAACTCGGCCGTACTGATGTTTATATAATTGATGATCGCAGTTGCCAGAATTAACACCCCGACAATAATGTATATCAGCACTATCGCGTGTGATCCGTTCTTATCCATTTCGTACAACAGATCGGAACTCAAATGAATCGATGCAAGGCTTTGCAGCGTGGGTTTCAGTCGCTCGGATCGTCCCTGACCGCGAAACTCTTCAATGAACGCCGGAAACTTTTTTTCCAGTGTTTGGCGGGCAGTCGGGCCGGTCAATCGCAGATACGTGTAAAAAGCGGCAAAGCCTTTATTCTCCAGGTTAAGCGAGGCCGGAATTTGTTTTGAGACAACAGGATGATTTTTAATTGCTTCCAGTGTCGCGAACGAAGCGACAAAGTCAAACTGCATATGGGATCGTGAGAAATCAGTTTTGAAAACGTCTTTTACCGTCAGCTCGATCAAGCCGTTCAATAGCAGCGACTTTCCGACTGCGTCAACCTTTCCGAAATATTTTTCGGCACTCGACGGGGTAAGGATAACAGCGTAAGGTTCGCTTAGTAATTCAGCATTGTTGCCGTGCCGTAGTGGAAAGGAGAAGAATTGTAAAAAGTTGGCATCGGCAAAAGCAAATCTTTTCTCCACGAACCCTACGTCGGAATCTTTGCACTTTAAGCTGACCTCGAATTTCAGTATGCGATTGAACCCTTCGACTTCTGAATAACGTTCTTTCAACGCCGGACCGGTGGTGGCCGACGTGAACGCAAAGCTTTGTAGCTCATCCTGTGATTTAGCCCGGTGTACGTAACGATAGATATTTTCCCAACGCGGATGCTGCTTGTCGAAGCCCCATTCGTGAAGGCAATACAATGCGGTAATGAGAAATGTAGCCATACCAATAGAAAGGCCCGAAATTTTCACTACCGATAATGTCAATTGTTTCTTCAGTATTCTAATGGATGACCTGATCAAAAGCCTGAGCATAACTTTGGGATTAAAGGATAATTGAAGCTAGGGGAATACCATTGATAAGGAAAATGAATTATTTTTATCAAAACGATAGAAATACCTTATGATCGAGATCAGACACTTTCAGCTGATTCGCGCCATCGCCGAAACAGGAAGCATGACCAAGGCAGCGCAGAAGCTTTTTCTCACCCAGCCTTCGTTAAGTCACCAGCTAAAGGAGATCGAAACGCGTCTCGGGGCCAGACTTTTCCTGCGCGTGAACAAAAGTCTTGTGCTCACAGCCCACGGAAAAAAGATACTGCACACTGGGGAAGAGATATTGACCAAAGTGTCAGCACTGGAACAGGAGATTGCCTCGAGTGAGAGTAGTACCCGGCAATTGCGCATTACAACACAATGTTATACCTGCTATCACTGGTTGCCGTCGCTAATGAAGAAGTTTCAATCCCAGGTACCCAATGCGGAAATCGATATCGTCACAGAGGCCATGAGCAGGCCGATTGAGTTCTTGCTCACCGGTCAGATCGATCTGGCGGTCACCAATGCGCTGAAGGCGGCTAACGGGGTTAAGTTTGAGAAATTGTTTGACGATGAGCAGGTGGTGTTGGTACCATCAAAGCATCCGTTGGCGAAAAAGAAATTTGTTCAACCGGCTGACTTTGCCAACGAGCGCTATATTATTTATAAGACGGAAGGGGGTGACCTCAGCAGCGACTACTTTGCCCGGAACATGTTAATACCGAGGGGCATCCAGGTTGGCAAAGTTACTAAGATGCAATTGACGGAGGCGCGTGTCGAGCTGGTTAAGGCCGGAATGGGACTTACCGTCTTATCCCGGTGGCTTGTGAGGCCATTCGTCCGAGATAGCAACGCAATAAAGCTATTACCTATCGGCAAGCGTGGATTCTATCGTCCCTGGTACGTTGCTACGCTGGATCAGAAAAAGGATGATCCGGTAGTTGCACATTTTACGAGTTTCTTAAAGGACCATCAGCTTGGAATAGCGTGATAGATCGAACTCTGAGTGACGAACCAGTGAGACTCGCTCACTGGTGTCACTCGACAACGGTTAGTTGCCACAACGTATAGCACAACAGGTTTAGGTCATGCCTGGAACAGATTATCGATTCGGAGTATTGAACTTTCTTTTATTTGCTAAGGGTCAGTAGGTATTCAGCAACAGCTTTCCGGGTTTCTTCTGTCAAATAATTTTGAGGCGGCATTTCCGGATAGTCTTCGCGCTTGTGAACGGGATTAGCGATGAATGCTGCAATTCCATCTGGATTATTCTGATACAAGGCTTGAATAACATTTACAGGAGGACCAATAAGGCGAGTGCTATAGGCATGACATCCGGAACAAACACCGTAGTACGTCAGCTTACCTTTCTCGGCCCGCGTGGTCGCACGGGGCGTGACCGGCTTATTTAGCATATAAGTTTTCACCGCACGTGTGTCAGCTGCAGCACATCTGGCGTAATTATTTACACCAAATGTTCTGTACCTGTCAGGATTTACGATACAACTTCCGCTTCCTCCGCCCACAGCAATGATGTCGGGTCCTTTCTTGGAGAGTTGGGTAACCATAAGCGCTTTAACATCATCGATGGGATTGTTGCCGTTATTGATCATGAAGTTTTCGAGCAGCGTTATCCGGTCGGCGTTGGGTTCTGATTCAGGGTCGCTGGCATGATCTACTCCCGCATAGCCATAGTCGGTGATCGTGATCCCCGCATTGTCATTTCCCATTACAATATTATTTTCAACGGTAACGTCATCCGCCGCCATGATCAGGATGCCGGTTCCCGCAGGAATGTGGGATACGGTGGATCCAACTGCGCCAAAATTCTTCGTGTTGTTGTCGTATACATAATTGTTACGGATGATTACATCGTAACAGGTCTTGATCGGCAGTCCGGGCGTCAGGAAAGCAAGAATGCCGCCGGTGTTGTCGTGTGCATAGTTGAATTCAACCAATGCATGGCGTGAGTTTTCAATTTCAATGCCAGCAACGTTTCCATAGACTTCATTAAAGCGCACATCAATGTTATCGCACATGCCGATGTAGATGGCCGCATCTTCAATGCCTGTGAGGATGTTTCGCTCGACAATGCCGTTCTTTCCGAACTGAGGGAAAATTCCATATACACCGGTGTCGACGATCCAGTTATTACGGATCACGTAGTTGTTACCTGCCTGACCCATAATGCCATTGCCTTTGTAGTTCGTGATCTTGATATTCTCAACCAGCACACCATTGCCGGAATAGAGGATAGCGTCATTCATTTTCTTTTGCCCGTCAAGAACCGGCCACTCTCCATTTCCAATTACACCTTGCAATGAGATGTTGTCCTTGTCGATGTAGACTGTCTCGTTATAGATACCAGGAAAGATTCGGATGAGGTCACCGGGGTTTGCTTTGCCGACAGCATCCTGAATGGACGCTCCCCGTTTTACAATGATGGTTTTTCCTGTAATGGTTCCGGCACCTATGCCCGAAGAGTCGCCGGATGCTTCTGATTGAAAATAAGTTGGAGACGGGGCAGGTACGCTGGAGTTGCTCTTGAATAGCAATCTGCCGCCATAAATACCAGCAGCAAAGATCAGAAGGGCCAGAAGAATTCTCTTGACTACTTTCATAAGGGTTTTGTTTATTGATTCATGGCCGCGGGAGTAGACAACGGCAACTTGCCGGAAGGCAGCCGCTCAGGAACACGAGGCTTGAAGCTTTCATCTGTAAGCGTTTTTAGAAAATCCACCAATCGGTCAAGTTCATACGGTGTAAGGTTCGGTTCCCAGATGTGCCAGTGCAGGCGAAGGCTGTCGCCGGATGGAACCTCGTGTCCCCGGCCGAGCGTGTAGAATTCCACCATTTCCCGAAGCGTAGCGAATTTTCCGGAATGAGTGTAGGGTGCCGTAAGATCGATGTTGCGCAAGCTTGGTATCTTAAAAGCACCGCGAAGTGAAGGGTCGTCAAAGATTGTTTGCGCCCCCGGATCCAAGGGCAAATCGTCCGGTTCAGCAAGTCCGATGACGGCAAGCTGCTGATTGGTAAAAAGAGGAGGGGTATGACACTCGGCACAACGGGCTACAAACGAACGGAATATGTTCATCCCCTCTTTTTCTTTCTTGTTTAGCGCTGCAGGATAGCCATGTGCGTATTGATCATAGCGACTGTTAAGCGATACAAGTGATGATTCAAATGCGGTAATGCATTGATATACTTCGGATAATTCTATGTCTTCTGATCCCTTCGTTGGGAAAGCTTGTTTGAAAAGATTCTTGTATTCCGCGACGTTGTTTACTGTTTCCAGTAGTTGTTCACGCGTAGTGCCCATCTCTTCGGGTGAGTATAGCGGGCCGGTCATTTGTTCTTCAAGGCTGGTAGCGCGACCATCCCAAAAGAACTTTTTATAAAACGCTACATTCCATAAACTGGGTGCTGCACGTTTCAATGTTTTGTTGTCGTTGCCGATGCTGGTCTTTAGTCCGTCGCTAAAACCCTTATCAGGTTGATGGCACGATGCACACGACAATGTTCCATCTTTCGATAGGACCGGGTCGAAGAAGAGATAACGTCCCAAGTCGATTTGTTGCGGCGTAAAGCCATCACGAACAGGGGGGAGAGGTGTTTTTAGTCCCCCGACACCTGTATTTATGCCAGAATCTGATTCATAGAGTTGATAGAGTGTCCGTAGTTTGCAGGTGTTGTCATTGGTAAGTTCAAATCCCGGAGGGCACGTATCACAAAGGACAACTTTACTTACCTGGGGTGAAGGAGTAAAGGATATGATTCCCAGAGTTCCGGCAATAATAATGGAGGCCAATAAGACAATCTCTTTCATGGCGTGGCGGGTTGAACGGAACAGATGTAGGCAATTACGTCGCTGATGGCATGATCATCTTTTAACAATGTTGCCATCGGCACCATCTGTGCCCCATACTTGTCAAGCGGATGTGCACCGCGCAATGATGTCCTGAACTTTGTAATCTGATTTTTTAGATACCAGTCATCAAGGCCGTTTAGTCGCGGGGCATTCATCGCCTGGTTCCCATTACCTTGAGGCCCATGACACGATCCACAGATGTTTTGATAGGTTCGTTCTCCTTTTTTGATGTCGCCACGGAGTGTGATTAAAGATTCGACCTCCGGCAGGGTCTCGATGTATGCTGCGAGGTGCGCGATCACTGCGGAATCCTTAAGCGTTGTGGCTATGGCCGCCATTTGTATACCCAGCGTATCTTCCGGAAGGTATCCTCTGAAACCATTCTTGTAATTCATCAGCTGGCGGTGCACGTACCACCCCTCAAGGTTAGCTATCGATGGGGCTTGCAGTGTTGGATTTCCCTGGCCGGAATCGCCGTGGCAGGTCTTGCAGGTAGCGAAAAGCCGTTTGCCTTCCTCGGCTACGCCATTGAGCTGCTGCTGAGGAACTTCCCCATCCTTGTCCCCCTCAATTTTTGGAGCACATGACATCCACGCCGTAAAAATCAAAACCGGAAAAAGCCACCTCCACGATCCCGCCATAGCCCCCGAAAAATAGTTGCGCTTAAAAATTTCAAAGGACGCGCCTTTATTTGCGAGAACGGCGCGGTGATACCCGGTTTGGGGTAAAATAGGAATAGGCGGGGTGAACTGGCGAGCCTAATTCAATTAGAGCTGCACCACCTTTTCTTCAAATGAACGCTGATAGGTGGCCGAGACCGGCAGGTGATGTTGCGACGCTGCATCCATTTTGACCGTGTAACCTTTTGAAGTCTTTACTGCCGATAGCAGATTCTGGCTGTTGATCATATAAGACCGGTGTATCCTGACAAAGCTCGGCTGGAT
>DASVBA010000179.1:0-3297 GCA_036376095.1 Chryseolinea sp. | reverse complement strand
GGACGATACCAACCTTGCTTACCTCTGTGATGCAAAGATGCGCGAAGAAGCGCAACTAAGGGGCGATGATCCTAACCAATTGCCTAAGCGTTATGCCGAACTGATAAACTCGGTTATCGACAACAGACCCGAAGATCTCACGATCGGAATTCACCTCTGTCGCGGAAATTATCGTAGTACGTGGTTCGCTGAAGGCGGTTATGAACCGGTTGCCGAGGTGTTGTTTAACGATCTGAATGTTGATGCTTACTTTCTTGAATACGATGACGAGCGCAGTGGCGACTTTGCTCCGCTAAGGTTCGTACCAGCAAATAAAGTCGTAATACTCGGCTTGATATCTTCGAAACTTCCACTTCTTGAAGATCCTTCGGTCTTGATCAAACGGATCGAAGAGGCTGCACGATACATGCCGTTGGAAAATATGGGACTGAGTCCACAGTGCGGGTTCTCAAGCACATCTCACGGGAATAATATTACCATGGATGACCAGTGGCGAAAGCTTGAACTTACTGTTAAAACCGCTACGAAGGTCTGGGGTTATGTTTAAGAAAGGAATCTCTGCGATAATTGTAATAGTGCTGACAACAGGTATTTCGCTGTCGTCACTCGCTCAACAAGACCCGCCTAAGGTCAATAAAGGCGTCCTCAACGGAGTCGATTATGTGATCCTGATTCCGGACGGATGGAAGGGAAAGCTGGTGATGTATGCACATGGTTATGAATTCATGGGATCACCCCGGCAAAGCAATAACCCACGATTCGTGGATAACATGAAGCCATTTCTTGAAAGAGGTTTTGCTGTTGCGGCATCTGACTATTCCATGCAGGGTTATGCGATTCCTCAGGGAGTTGATGATACGGAAGCGCTTCGAAATCATTTTGTTAAGACCTATGGTAAACCGGATACTACGTATTTTGCGGGCCATTCTATGGGCGGCGCCATTACATTGGCAACCCTTGAGAACATCAGCAAGAACTATCAAGGAGGCCTGCCGTTGTGCCCCTTGTCGAGCCGACCATATCTGCAGGTGAGAAAGGAGTTTGATCTTTATGCCACCTTTAATGTTTTGTTTCCAGGTATTGTTTCACCTGTATCAGAAATTTTTGACTTGTCCAAACCAAAGACTGCGACACCATTCAGTGAAATGATGCCAAGGATGGCAGCCATCCGGGAAGCGATCATAGCAAAGGATTCAGCGTTAGGTGTTGCATTTGCGAAGAGATTTGACCTAAAGTTTGATGACCTGCCTGCTTCGTTGTTTTTTAACGACAATGTGTTGAAAGATATAGCTCAGAAAGCAAATGGTAATCCGTTTGACAATACCAACACGGTTTACAGCGGTTTCCCGGATGACTGGCTCATCAACGAAAAGGTTGAACGACTGAAGGCGACCGTAAATCCTGATAAGATTTTTGGAAAGTACGACCGAACCGGTAAAATTGATAAGCCCGTGGTGTTGATGCACACTCTCTACGATCAGTTGATTCCTCCGGAATATGGGGTAGTCAACTTTGAGAACATGGTTCACCAACAAAATAGAGATCAGTACCTTGTAGTTAAATATACGAATGGGCAGGGTCATTGTGTATTTAGTCCTCAGCAAATAGGGGAAGCGTTCGACGATCTCAGGAGATGGGTGAAAACCGGGAAACGGGTAACCTCGGGCGCGATCGAATAAAAAAGAGCTACCAATGCCTGACAAGAAACTAAATCTTAATGAGATCAAAGCGATCGACGTTCACACGCACGCGGAGGTAAGCTGTCGTCAGCCTCACGACGATTACAGGCCGGAGTTTGACGAGGCATTTGCAAAGTATTTTAAGACCGATCACCGGCCAACGATCCAGGAAACGTGTGACTATTACCGTAGCTTGAAGATAGCGTTGATCATGTTCACGATCGATGCCGAGCATGAGCTGGGGCGCAAACGAATTCCGAATGAAGAAGTGGCGGAAGCCGCCATGGAAAACGCAGACATAATGTTAGCGTTCGCCAGCGTTGATCCGCACAAGGGACGTATGGGTGCACGTGAAGCGAAACGTTTGATCGAATCGTACGGTATTAAAGGATTCAAGTTCCATCCAACGGTCCAGGGTTTCTATCCGAACGACAGGATGGCTTATCATCTGTATGAGGTAATAGCCGAAGCAGGTTTGCCTATGCTCTTTCACAGCGGGCATTCCGGATTTGGTAGTGGCGTACGGGGAGGCGGAGGGCTAAGGCTTGAATATTCAAATCCCATTCACTTAGACGATGTAGCAATTGATTTTCCGGACGTTCCAATCATTATCGCACATCCGTCGTGGCCGTGGCAGGACGAAGCACTCAGTGTTGCTATGCACAAACCCAATGTATACATAGACCTTAGCGGCTGGAGTCCGAAGTATTTTCCTCCACAGTTGGTACAATTCGCGAACACGCAACTCAAGAACAAAATCCTGTTTGGAACCGACTTCCCATTAATTACGCCTGAACGATGGCTAAAAGACTTTGAAACCGCAGGATTTAAGGAAGAAGTGAAAGGGTTGATCTTGAAAGAGAACGCTATTGCCATGCTTAAACTAAAATAACGAAATCGCTGATTTTAAAGAATGAATTACTTATCCGCTATCTACTCTAAATATCTTTCCAGCGAAAAGATGCTGGCTGTCGTATCCGACGAGGCACTTATTGAAAAAATGATACGGTTTGAAACAGGCCTTGCCAGAGCACAGCAGAAACTTGGAATAATCCCATCATCGGCGGCGGATGCGGTGATCAAGGTGTTGAACACCACAAAAGTGAAACCACTGGATCTTGCTGAAGGAACGCTACGCAATGGAATTCCAGTGATACCCTTGCTAACGATAATTAGAGAGAAGCTGACCGTGGACACGAAGGAGTTTCTGCACTACGGTGCCACATCGCAGGATACGCTGGATACAGCTCAGATACTGATGGTGTCAGATGCGATACGCCTGCTTTCGACGATGTTCGAGGATTTTAATAGCAACCTGGAAAACCTGGATAAGAAGTTCGGCCGGACGCGATGCATGGGAAGGACAAGAGGTCAGCTAGCGGTTCCGATAACATTTGGCTTGCGGATCAAGTCGTGGATGCAGCCCATGAGCCGCCAGCAACAACGATTGAAAGAACTTTCAGTCCGGTTGTTAAAAGTTCAGCTTGGAGGTGCGGTAGGAGACCTGTCATTTTTCAAGACAAATGGAAAGGAATTGCTGGAAGAACTCGCATCGCAGCTTGGGCTTGCGAGCTCAACTCCGTGGCATTCACAACGCGATGTGCTGGCAGAGTTCAGC
>DASVBA010000169.1:0-5771 GCA_036376095.1 Chryseolinea sp. | reverse complement strand
CTCCAGCGCAACGGTTAGCTGATTTTGTGAATAATAGGGTCTCTGCGTCCTTACCGGAAACCTCCTATCAACCCGGCCTGGAGTCGGTGGATATGCGGAGTGTGTTGCCTGCGTTTATAATTGACGCACTCAGACAAGGATTCAGGAACTTCGGCACCCGGATGAAGGGTTATATGACGAATGACGCCCAAATCGTCGGAGTGGAGAGCCGAACCTCATCGCCGGTCAGGATACCGCGCGACAAGGACACGTTGGAACATCCACAAATAAAGCGACTCTTTCCGTGCGGAGAAGGGGCGGGCTACGCGGGCGGTATCGTATCTGCCGCCATGGATGGCGAGCGTTGTGCCGAAGCCGCGGTCAAATTAATGAATGACTGACCATGAACAAGACCACCGTTTTAATCGGAGCGACTCCCAACCAAAGCAGATACGCGTACCTTGCCGCGAACATGCTTCGTGAATATGATCATGACGTTGTGCCGATGGGTATTAAACAAGGTGAGGTTGCTGGAAAAGAAATACTTGATATTCGTAAGAAGCCGGCTATTAACGGTGTTGATACGGTAACGTTATACATAGGGCCGCGCCACCAGCCTGAGTGGTATGATTACATATTAAGCCTGAAGCCCAGGCGAATCATTTTTAATCCAGGTACAGAAAACGACGAGTTTGAGCAATTAGCCGAAAAGAATGGAATTGAGGCCATGGAGGCATGCACACTTGTCCTCCTTCGTTCGCACCAGTACTAAAACCGTGGGACAATCCAGTTAATCCCCATGAAATCGCCCTAACCGTTTCTTACCTTTGCGGTTGATTCTCTTTTTCCAGGGCAATTACTGAAACGCATACTATTTTCCATTGGCCGTTGATCTTTTCGAGCACACGAACCTCAGCCTGCCCCGGGCGATTAGTGCCATCGTTGACGTACTGATTGAAACGAACGTAGGCACCGTTTCCGTAGATCTTGACTTCAAGTCCAAGCCATTCCCGGTCGATCTTGGCTGTTGACGCTGTAGACGTTCTGAAATATTCAGCAAATCCTTTTTCGATTTGGGGCCATCCTGAGAAAGAGTTTACATCCGTCGTGTCTGCAAACGACCAGAACGCATAGGGCGTATGTGCCCAGCTGTCTGCCCACGTTTTATAATCAATCTCAAAAAAGGCTTTTGTTTCCCGTTCAATGACGGCTCTGATCGCTTCGGCATCAGCGTTTTTCTTCTGAGCAGACACCGAATAAGTGAAGCTCAAAAGCAGGCAAACACATAGAATTTTCAAAGTTGTTTTCATAGCGTTTGTTGGTTTGGGTTGTAGTTAAACTTACCTAAAAAAGAAGAGAATTCAATCGATTTCGACGCGCAATTTTGAAAGTATTCCCACCACTGCAGCCATCGTAAGGACCAGGTCTTTTAAGGACCTTCAAAGTTTCGTTATCGAAGTATTTTCTCCGCCGATCCATTCAATTTGGACCCTGATTCCTGGTACCATGAACTTAATATTATGACAACGCTTCTGAAGTTAGAAAAGGATAAGTAACTTGATAGGAAAAGACGGACGAAAATGGTGTCGGAAAGAGAATTTATTCAGATCAAAAAACTTAAAGTAAAACCCGGAAAGAAGGTAACGCTGAAAAACTATCCGACGGATTACGAAGGCAAGTCGTTGAACAAACAAATAGCCGAGGGGCTGTTGGAGGAAGGACGTAAACACCTTGCCGTGGTACAGGATAAATTGTATGCGCAAAATCGATACAGCGTTCTAATAATATTTCAGGCGATGGATGCTGCAGGCAAGGACAGCGCCGTAAAGCATATAATGTCTGGTTTTAATCCCCTCGGGGTGAAGGTGTATAGTTTCAAATCACCCTCCGCCCATGAGCTTGACCATAATTACCTTTGGCGGCACTATCAAACCATACCTGCACGGGGAGAAATAGCAATTCACAACCGCTCACACTATGAAAATGTGCTGGTCACGCGGATACATCCCGAATATATTTTAAAAGAGCATTTACCAGGCATTGACGCTGTAGATAAGATCGACGATGAATTCTGGGAACGTCGGTTTAAACAGATTGTACAGTTTGAAAAGACAATGAGTCAGAACGGCACAATCATACTTAAGTTCTTTTTGCACCTTTCCAAAAAGGAACAAAAGAAAAGATTACTGGAACGGATTAATGATCCCTCTAAGAACTGGAAGTTTGCTTTTGGAGATCTTGAAGAGCGAAAGCACTGGGAGGAGTATCAACGCGCGTACGAAAAGGCGATCAGCGCCACCTCAACAAAGAATGCTCCGTGGTTTATTATTCCGGCTGATGACAAATGGTATGCACGCTTAGCCATCGCAGCTGTAATCTATGAACAGTTCGAATCGCTTAAGATCGATTACCCGGAAGTGACGGAGAGTCAAAAAGCTGAGCTCGAAAAAGCCAAAGCACAGCTAATGAGCGAGGAGTTGAAATCAAATGGGCAGAAAAAGAAAAGTAAATCCAAATCTACTCCTGTTGAGTAGCCTTTTCAACTTCCTTTCCCATAGAGTTCAGATGTACAGTTGTTCCATTTGAGCGCATGCGCTTAGCGAACGCAGTAATTGTATCATGGTCCTCCCATGGATTTTCCGTCATGACCAATATCCTCAGCTTTTCATAGCTTCCAAATTCCGTGGGGATGTTCTGGAGCATGTTACGTGAAATGTCAAGATTCTCGAGGTTTTTTAGAGAGAGTATTGGATCGGGGAATGCCGCAAAATAGTTGTCATTAAAACGAAGCACCTTCAACGAAGTCAATCGTGAGATGCTGGTGGGGAAGTAGCTTATCCGGTTGTGATGAATGTATAATTCCTTAAGGTTTGCAAGGTCACCGATATTCTCTGACATTGAAAAGATCCTGTTGTTGGCGGCATACAGGATCTCAAGATTTGTGAGATTGCTGATTGGATCATCGATCTTTTCGATCTGATTATAGTACAAGTCAATGACCTTAAGATTCGTAAGCTGGTAAAGACTTTTGGGAATGGAAGTGAGCTTGTTCTGGTAAAGAGAAAGCTCTTCAAGGTTTCGCAGCCTGGCCAGACCGTCATGGACTTCCCTTATTTCATTGTAGTTGAAAGACAGTTTTTTTAAGGCAGTGAGGTTTCCGATGGCATCAGGGAGAACCTCGATCTTGTTTCGCCTCAGATACAAGCATTCAAGCGTGTTGTTCTGCTTTAGTTCTAAATTCTTCAACGTAAGATTATTGTCGGTCAGCACCAGCTGTTTTAGGTTCTTGTTGTGGTTGATCACAGGGAACTCGGTTAAAAAATTCCGGGACAGGTCCAGCGAATCAAGCGCCTTGAATTTTCTGAAGTTCAATGGTACTTTGTGAGGTTCGTCACTACGGAATTTCAGGAATGTTACATGATCGTTGCCGGTGAGTTTTAATCGGCCCGATGGTTTGTTGTTGTAAAGTTCAATGGCATGAAGGCCTTTGAGCTTGTTGAGATGCCTCGGCAGCTTATTTATTTTCGTGTTGATGCACTCGAGTTCTTCGAGTGCGATGCACTTCCATAGCAGAGGGGGAAGTTTTCTGCCGTCATAGTCTGAGATGCTCAGTTTTCTGACTTCGGACGGAGCCACTTTGCCCGCGAGAAGGTCTTCGAGTGAAACAAAAGACTTATCAGGCCGATAGGTATACTTCCATCCCAATATGCCTGTTCTGAGAATGCGTTGTTGCACTTCCCATAAGCTGTCCATTCTGACCAACTTCGGTGCAAGTGGATCGTGAGTGCGCATCGCGTTCTGGTTAGAAAAGTAGGCGGTGGAGTCTCGAGCGGATCTGAACACAGGAACTGCATCCTGAGCAAATGCAGTCACTGACATGAATAGCAGTGCAAAGAAAAGATACCCTGTTCGCTGAGAGCCACACATATAACTAAAAATTTAGTCAAAGATAAATTCCGAGCAGAATTTAGTCAATTTTTTAGTGACTTAAGCGTGGAATAATTGTCCCTGAAACTTTCATTTTATAGACTCAAAAACACTACTTTTGAAGGTTCTAATAATACATCATGAGTGAAATTAAAGATAAAGTTCCAGCTGAATATTCAGCAAGTAATATCCAGGTTTTAGAGGGGTTAGAGGCGGTTCGAAAGAGGCCGGCCATGTATATCGGCGATGTGAGTGTTAAGGGGCTTCATCATTTGGTTTGGGAAGTTGTAGACAATTCCATTGACGAGGCGTTGGGTGGGTATTGTGACGAAATAGCGGTGTCGATTCTTGAAGGCAACTCAGTTCGCGTCGAAGATAACGGACGCGGTATACCAACCGATATTCACGAGAAGGAAAAACGCTCAGCGCTGGAGGTTGTTATGACCGTTTTGCACGCCGGTGGGAAGTTCGATAAGAACACCTATAAGGTTTCCGGGGGTCTGCATGGCGTGGGTGTATCCTGCGTAAACGCGTTATCGGAGATGCTGCACGTTACCGTGTTCAGGGAAGGCAAGATCTTTGAACAGGAGTATGAAAGGGGTCACCCTAAGTACGCAGTCCGGGTGGTTGGCGAATCCAAGAAAAGAGGTACCACCGTTGAGTTCCTTCCTGATAAACAGATATTCCAGGTTTCAGAATACAACTATGAGACCGTAGCGACTCGTTTGAGGGAACTGTCGTTCCTAAATCCCAGGATAAGGATAACCCTCACTGACTATCGCGAGAAAGATGAAAATGGAAATCCTAAGCAGGCTGAGTTCTACTCGGAAGGAGGCTTGCGCGAGTTTGTATCCTACATTGATTCAACACGCGAAAAACTTATTCCGGAGCCGATCTACATTGAAAATGATCGCACTGAGATTCCAGTGCAGGTAGCCATGGGGTATAACACGTCGTTCAGTGAAAACCTGGTATCATACGTCAATAACATTAACACCCATGAAGGTGGAACACACGTAGCCGGGTTTCGGCGGGCGTTGACGAGGACGCTAAAGAATTATGCGGACAAGTCGGGACTTCTCGAGAAAGTCAAAATTGAAATCAGCGGAGACGATTTCCGTGAGGGACTTACTGCCGTTATCTCTGTAAAGGTGGCAGAACCGCAGTTCGAAGGACAAACGAAGACCAAACTCGGAAATTCGGATGTTATGGGTGCAGTCGATCAGGCAGTGGGAGAAGCGTTGCAGGATTTCCTGGAAGAACACCCGAGAGAAGCTAAACTTATTGTCAATAAAGTAATTCTTGCAGCACAGGCGCGCCACGCCGCGCGGAAGGCTCGTGAGATGGTTCAACGCAAAAATGTGCTGACAGGCACTGGATTGCCAGGCAAGCTGGCGGACTGCTCCAGTGCTGACCCAAGCATCTGCGAGATTTATCTGGTAGAGGGTGATTCTGCCGGTGGCTCAGCAAAGCAAGGTCGTGACCGAAATTTTCAGGCAATACTTCCCTTGCGTGGAAAAATATTAAATGTCGAGAAAGCCCAGGAGCACCGCATCTACGATAACGAGGAGATCAAAAACATGATCACTGCCCTCGGCGTAAGTTTTGGAACGCCCGAAGACGATAAAGCGTTAAACTTAAACAAGCTGCGTTATCACAAGGTCATTATTATGACGGATGCCGATGTCGATGGAAGTCACATCCGAACGCTTATCCTCACGTTCTTTTTCCGTTATATGCGCGATCTTATTGAAAACGGATATGTCTACATAGCTATACCACCGCTGTATCTTGTTAAGAAGGGTAAGGAGGAACGTTATTGTTGGACAGAGGAGGAACGTGAAATTATCGTGAAAGAATTGTCA
>DASVBA010000163.1:0-3772 GCA_036376095.1 Chryseolinea sp. | reverse complement strand
ATGTCTATAATACGGCCGCAATGAAGCTTTGGGAGGAAGTCGTAAACATCAATAGTGGTTCCATGAATTTTGACGGCGTTAACAAAGTCGGTCAGGTATTTAAAGCGCGATTTGATGCGCTGGGATTTACCACGCGCTGGGTGGATGGCCGACCGTTCAATCGCGCCGGCCACCTGATCGCTGAACACAAAGGCAAGCCTGCGGGGAAGACCATCCTCCTTATCGGTCACCTAGATACAGTGTTTGAATTGTCGAGCCCATTCCAAACGTTCAAGTGGGTGAACGATTCAACTGTGCATGGCCCAGGCGTTGGCGACATGAAAGGAGGTAACGTTATCATTGTACAGGCGCTGCAGGCATTAAAGGATGCCGATGCCCTTAAGGACATGAACATAATTGTTGTTATGAGTGGTGATGAAGAGCTAAGTGGTTCGCCACTTGCGCTGGCGCGCCATGACCTTATTGAAGCAGCGAAAAGCGCAGACGTTGCTATCGGTTTTGAAGATGGTGATGGAAGATTTGAATCGGCAAATATTTCAAGGAGAAGTTCGTCAGATTGGGAACTGAAGGTGACAGGTGTTCCGTCGCATTCATCGCAGATCTTCACTGAGAGTATTGGCGCCGGGGCAATCTATGAGGCTTCAAGAATCCTGACGGGATTTTACAGTGAGCTTTCAAATGAGAAGGATCTCACGTTCAATCCAGGTGTGATTCTGGGAGGTACAATGGTAGACCACGACGCCGACATGAATGGAGGAAAAGCATTCGGAAAGGACAATGTTGTTTCGAAAGATGTGGTGGTTACTGGCGACATCAGGGCGGTATCTCCTGAGCAGCTGAAGAAGGCACAGACAATAATGACAGACATTGTTGCTAAACATCTGCCGAAGACGAACGCTGAGATAAAGTTTAACGAAGGATATCCGCCGCTGGCGCCGTCACCTGGCAACTACCAGCTGTTGAGTTTATTCGACCAGGTCAGCAAGGACTTGGGATTTGGTCCAGTGAAGGCCGTTAATCCCCGTGATGCAGGAGCCGCCGATATTTCATTTACCTCTGGGTATGTGGATATGGCTATTGATGGCCTCGGTCCGCGCAGCGAGGGGGGACATACAGTAAATGAGACTGCAGACCCCAGGACAATCCCAATGGAGGCCAAGAGGGCTGCCGTATTATTATACCGGTTGACGACCAATAAGACGCAAACCAAACGTTGATTCTTAAATTGGTTCCCGCAATTTAGTTGAGAACTCCTTTAATCACAGCCGATGCCTCGAGCAAAGTCTTCCCGTAAGTCTTCACCCAGGATGAAGAAACTGCTTCTTTCGCGGCGGCATTGGTATAAGAAAGGAGTAAAGGCAATATGGATAGCATTCCTTTGTTTTATGCTGGGTTTGCCAACGTATATCTTCTGTGTAAGCATCAACCTTTTTGGTTTTTTTGGCGACATGCCCAGCTTACGGGACATTGAAAACCCTGAGAATGACTTATCGTCCGAACTCATCTCAGCAGATGGAATATCGTTAGGCAGATATTTCCGGTTTAACCGGAGTCAGGTTAGCTACAATCAACTTTCCCCGGAACTTATAAACACCCTTTTGATCTCCGAAGACCATCGCTTCCACGATCATTCCGGTCTGGACTTTTACGCGTTCCTCAGGGTGTTTTATGGCGTTATCACATTCGACGTTTCCGCAAAAGGAGGAGGGAGTACGGTAACGCAACAATTGGCGAAAAACCTATTTACGATCAACCCTGAGTTGGATGGAAGCCTTGCCCGGCTAGGCCCTCTGTCAAAACGCATGATCCAAAAAACAAAAGAGTGGATTATATCGATTGAGCTTGAAAAGAATTTCACCAAAGAAGAGATAATTGCGATGTACCTCAACACGTGCAATTTTGGTAGCAATGCATTCGGCATAAAGGTCGCGTCAGAAACGTATTTCAAGAAGCGTCCTGCAATTGTTAACATTCAGGAATCGGCAGTGTTGATAGGGTTGTTGCAAAATCCTTCGTTATATAACCCGCGTTACAATCCCGTCAACGCTCTTACCAAACGTAACCAGGTTCTATACAAGCTTTATTCCCATGGTTATTTCGAGCGACACCAATATGATTCCTTGGCGGCATTGCCCATTCAACTGAAATATTCTGTACAAAATCAAAATGCAGGAATAGCGCCTTACTTTCTGAATGCTATCGAAAGTGATTTGGAGCGGTGGTGTAAGGAGCATGGATATAACCTGCTCGAGTCTGGCTTGAAGATTTACACCACAATAGACAGCCGTATGCAGCGCCATGCAAACGCAGCTGTGGCTGAAAGCATGAAAGCCCAGCAACAGATATTCAACGAACACTGGCGCGGCAGAAACCCATGGATCGATGAAAGTGGGAAAGAGATAGAAGGATTTCTTGACTCAAGGATCAAGCAGACCGATATATACCGGAATCTGGTTTCGAAATACGGGGAACACAGTGATTCGGTAATGATAAAGCTGAAAGAGAAGAAACGTATGAGGATTTTTTCGTGGAACGGAGAGCGTGATACCGTGTTCAACTTTTTTGACTCATTGAGTTATTATAAGCGATTCTTACAGGCGGGTTTTATGGCAATGAATCCCGAGACCGGAGCAGTTAATGCCTGGGTCGGAGGCATCAATCATAAGTTTTTCAAATACGATCAGGTAAGACAGGGAAGGCGGCAACCCGGTTCGACGTTCAAGCCTGTCGTATATGGTACCGCTATTGAGGCCGGCTTTAATCCATGTCAGAAACTGCAGGACATATCGCCAACAATAACACTTACGAAGGGGAAAACGTGGACGCCGCCGAATGCGCTGGGAGATTATGGCACTGGCGAGTGGTATACGTTGCGTCAGGCGTTGGCTTTGTCCAAAAACAGTATAACGGCGCAAATCATGCAGCAAACAGGAATTGAAAACATAATCTCTTTTGCAAGGAGGATCGGCATAACAAGCCATCTCGATGCAGTTCCAACGCTAAGCCTGGGGGTCAGTGATTTGAGTATATATGAACTTGTAGGCGCTTACAGCACGTTTGTAAATCTGGGCACGTACACACAACCTTATTTTATCACAAAGATCGAAGACAGGAATGGCAACGTTATCCAAAACTTTGTGCCGAAAATCAAGCAGGGAATTAGCGAGCAGACAGCCTTCACCATGGTGCATATGTTAATGGGTGGTGTTGAGGAGGAAGGAGGTGGCTCACGCGGTCTCAGTGAAGAAATTACTTCGGATAACGAGGTGGGAGGAAAGACGGGAACAACGAACGATGCATCGGACGGATGGTATATTGGGATAACGCACAACCTTGTCGCCGGTGCCTGGGTTGGAGGTGTTGAGCGAAATATCAGGTACCGCCAATGGTCAATGGGACAGGGAGGGCGCACCGCATTACCTATCTGGGACAGCTTTATGCGAAGGGTCTACGCTGATATGAATCTCGAGGTTGAAAAGGGTCAGTTCAAAAGACCAAGTCATATGGATATTTCATTTGATTGCGCCAAGTATAGAGGCACAGAGGGGGCAGACGACAGGAGAGATGAGGATTGGGATGATCCGAATAGTAATTGACACAGTACCTAATTTATGCAGTGGCGGAAGCTTATGGCCCCAAACTTCAAAAAACTGAGAATGAACGTGTTCAAAAAATTTTTGCACATACCGAAATCTATTATAGTTTTGCAGTCCCAAATTAGATAGGGAGCTTAGCTCAGCTGGTTCAGAGCATCTGCCTTACAAGCAGAGGG
>DASVBA010000146.1:0-15100 GCA_036376095.1 Chryseolinea sp. | reverse complement strand
GCCTGAACGCAGGCAGGAGCGTTTTCGGAGGCCACTACCTAGGTACTGACGATTGTTTTGCGGCGAATAATGGCAACAATCAATAAGTCAATAAGTCAATATTCAGGTAGTTGCTGCACGGACAACCTGCCTTTGCTGAACCGCTTCGCCAGGCAGGCGGATAAACTCTAACAACAATGGATCATCGTCTTTCCATCTCACGCATTGAAAAAGCCTTCCGCACCATCGATCCCGTATTCCTTCACACTCCCCAATTCATAAGTGAATCTTTGAGCGAACTGTTTTCAAGTCGCGTGGTGCTGAAGGTTGAAACGCTTAACCCCATCCGGTCTTTCAAAGGACGGGGTGCAGATTTCCTGTTATCGAATGCCGATCCGAATACGCCGATCATTTGTGCCAGTGCCGGCAACTTCGGTCAGGCGATGGCCTACGCATGTCGGAAAAGAAGCGTACAACTTTCGGTCTATGCTAGCGTTCATGCGAATCCCTTGAAGATAGAACGCATGAATGCCCTCGGCGCCGGTGTCGTGCTGAAGGGTGATGACTTTGATGCTGCAAAATTGGAAGCAAAGAATGCCGCAAAAGTCTCGGGTGCGAGATTCGTTGAAGACAGTCTTGACATCGAAACGCTCGAAGGCGCAGGAACGATTGGCCTTGAGCTCTTGGAATTTCCCAAACCTATCGACGTATTACTGGTAGCCCTGGGCAATGGAGCCATGATCAACGGCATTGGCAGAATATTTAAAGAACGAAGTCCGGATACCAGGATAATAGCAGTACAGGCGGCGGGCGCACCTGCAATGACTGAATCATGGCGCTCACAATCCCTGGTCACTTACGATACAGTCAATACCATCGCAGACGGAATCGCTGTACGTATCCCTGTTCCTGAGGCGTTGGATGATATGAAAGGAATTGTCGATGATGCTATACTGGTCAGCGAGTCGTCAATTGTGAAAGCAATGAACATGATCCACCTTCATGCCGGATTGGTTTCCGAACCCTCAGGCGCAGTTGGGATTGCCGCGTTAATAGAGAATATGTCGAAATTCAAGGACCTGACGGTTGCAACTATTATTTGCGGTGGGAATGTAACCTCACAACAATTAAAAGACTGGTTCGGGAAATAGTCGTTATTCATTAATTGATGTCGGTTAGTCGAGTGTGGTCGACCGAGAGCACCCTTCCGAGGTCATAACCAATAGCGTTACTGCACAGGACAATCGTTTTCTAAAAAATACCACGATTGCATTAGGCTCGACTGTAACCAGTTTCCTAAATTCGTCCCCTATCTAAACAACCAGACTCGCTTATGAAAACTATTGACGACATTAATTTCAAAGGAAAACGTGCTTTGATACGTGTGGACTTTAATGTTCCCCTTGATAAATCGTTCAACGTTACAGACGATAACCGTATCCGTGCGACGATCCCTACTATCAAAAAAATATTAAGCGACGGCGGTAGTTGCATACTCATGTCTCACCTTGGCAGACCAAAAGAAGGGCCCGAAGAGAAATTCTCGTTAAAACACACTGTAAAAAAAACTGAGGAGCTATTGGGCAGCTCCGTCAAATTCGGTGGCGATTGTATCGGTGACGAAGCATTTAAACTTTCAGGATCGTTAAAGCCAGGCGAAGTTCTGTTGCTTGAAAATCTCCGGTTTTATAAGCAGGAAGAAAAGGGAGATGTTGGTTTTTCTGAAAAACTGTCCAAGCATGGAGATATTTATGTCAACGATGCGTTTGGTACTGCCCATCGCGCGCACGCGTCCACAACCATCGTAGCCCAGTTCTTTAAGGAAAAGTGCGCAGGTTACGTAATGGGGGCTGAACTTGAGAATGCTGACAAAGTAATAAAGAGAGCCGCAAAACCCTTCACAGCAATTATGGGCGGAGCAAAGATCAGCGACAAGATACTGATCATTGAGAATCTCCTGGACAAGGTCAACAACCTTATTATCGGTGGAGGGATGGCTTACACGTTCTTTAAAGCCCTGGGAGGTAACGTTGGAAAGTCGCTGGTAGAAGAAGATAAGCTGGACCTCGCCAAAGAACTCATCAAAAAAGCAAAAGAAAAGGGAGTCGAATTACTGTTGCCTATGGATTCAGTTATCGCTGATAAGTTTGCAGCAGATGCAAACACAAACATTGCAAACAATCATAGCATTCAGGATGGTTGGATGGGACTTGATATCGGTCCTCAGGCTGTAGAGGTATTCTCGAAAACTATCAGCAATTCAAAAACAATTCTTTGGAACGGACCGATGGGTGTGTTTGAAATGGAAAAGTTTGCCGCTGGCACCAAGGCGATCGCGCAGGCTGTGGTTGACGCGACAGGTAAAGGAGCATTTTCTTTGATCGGTGGCGGTGATTCGGCTGCTGCCGTTGCTCAATTGGGCTTTAGCGAAAAAGTAAGCTACGTTTCAACGGGTGGTGGCGCGTTGTTGGAGTATTTTGAAGGCAAAGAACTGCCGGGCGTAAAGGCCTTGGGTTAATACAAGAGAAAAGATAAACGAAAAGAGCGCTTCATTTTGAGCGCTCTTATTTTTTAATGACGTTCAAGTTTCAAAAAGATTTCCGGATCCGTTCTGCCACTTCTGTCAATTCCTCTTTTGTGGGCTTAAGCTTTGGCCGCATGAAATTAAGATCTTCTGTTCTATTCATAGGAATAAGATGCACATGCGCATGCGGAACTTCGAGTCCAATGACTTCTACGCCTATCCTCACACAGGGAACAGCTTTTTTGATAGCAATGGCAACCTTCTTCGAAAACACGTTCATTCCGGCCAGGGTATCATCATCGAGATCAAAGAGGTAATCCACTTCTTTTTTAGGGACGACGAGCGTGTGACCAATTGTCAACGGATTGATATCGAGAAAAGCAATATAGCGTTCATCTTCGGCGACAATGTGACCCGGAATCTCGCGATTGATTATTCTGGTGAATATTGATGCCATGCTCTGGGAAAGACTTGACGATGTTTACAAAGCAATTTTTATTACTTCGAATTCCATTTCGCCGGCAGGTGTTTTAATAAGGGCAACCTCGCCGATCTTTTTGCCCAACAATCCCTTTCCGATGGGTGACATCGTTGAAATCTTTCCAGCCTTTAGATCAGCTTCTTCTTCGGATACAAGCGTATAGGTGACCGATGCGCCGTTCTTCTTGTTCTTTATCGTCACTTTCGAAAGGATAGAAACTTTAGAAGTATCGATGGTGCTTTCATCCAGCAGCCTTGCATTGGAAACCAAATCTTCCAACTGAGCGATCTTTGCTTCAAGGTGTCCTTGCGCATCCTTTGCCGCGTCGTATTCTGCGTTTTCGCTGAGATCGCCCTTGTCGCGCGCTTCTGCAATCTGGCGGGCAATATCCGCACGCCCCTTTGACTTGAGGTGACTAAGATCATTCTTCAACTTCTCCAGCCCTTCCTTTGTATAATATGAAATTTTCTTACTCATAGGACACTCGAATTTCTCTTAGATTTTAACTTGACCAACCCGTAAGGTTCAGCTTCGACAGAGGTCAAAAAAAGAAACAACGGCCTCATTCCTGAGACCGTTGCCATACACAAATGTAATACATTATTAGTTCAATGCAAGCATCAAGTGCCAACTAACTCGGGTAGGTTGGTCTTGATCTGCTCCAGAATTTCGTCATCAAACCTCGCCAAATAAAGGGTTTTTACCTTGGAAAGCTGTTCAACTGTCAGGCCCTTGGCACCACGCAAATCTGCTTTATAAAGACTGGCATTTTCAAAATCAGCGCCCATCAGATAACAGTTCTGAAGGTTTGCTTCCATCAAAAACGCGTTGTTAAAGTTGGCCTTTATCAGAAACGCATTTTCAAAGTGAGCCTTTATCAGGAACGCATCCTTAAAGTTTGCCCCGCTCGCATAAGCTCCTTTAAGATTGGCCTGGTTTAGATTTGAATTCTCAAAGTTTGTCTGATTCAGTCTGGCGTTCTCCAGGTTAGATTCTATAAGCGATGATTGCGAAATGTTTGCTGAGTTTGCATTCGATCCGGCAAGATTTGCATAGTTGAGATTCGTTCGAGGAAGGTGACAGTTAACAAGATTGATCTCGTGAATCTTGTGTCGGTTAAGTCGCTTTATATTACCCACAGTCCGGAAGGCAGCTTCTTCAGACTCCCACAAACGGAAGTCATCGATCTCATCTTTATAGGTCCGGATCCTTCTTCGTATCTCGCCGTTTTGATTCAGCCAGAAGATCAGTATACCGATGACCGCAATGTCAAAGATCATCCCATGCGCTTCTGCAAGCACTTGCTGAATAAACGTATCAAACTCATTGATGTAGTAAGATAAACTTAACCCTACGACAATAATCGAAACGATTATTAACACTAGCGTGGACGTTAACAACGGCTTCTCGATGATCGAATTGAAGACGTCGCTTACCTTCTTTACACGCTTTTGTAAAAAACTCATAGGGGGCTCAGGAATGCTACTTGGAAATTAATGGATTTATAGAATTACACCAATCGCAGATGTTTGATTTTTTGTACCAAAGCTACATTTATTTTTACATGTGATTCATAGGTCCACCCTGCAATGTGGGGGGTGAATATTACATTTGACCTTTTGGCCAACAAACTGAAGGCTTGTCGCTGCGAGCTTGTGAGTTTATCGAGTTTTTCATTTTCTAAAACGTCAAGCACTGCCCCGCGTACCACACCCTCTTCGAGCAAGCTCGCCAGGTCGGCCAACGGAACAATTTCCCCCCGCGCTGTATTTATTAGGATGATCTTCTTTCTGAAACGCCGCAAATATTCAGTATTGACCAGCGACTTTGTTTCCGTGGTCAGAGGGATGTGAAGGCTCAGGATGTCGGTCTCTTCGTACACCCTATCCATTTGAGCCTCCGCACAAAAAGAATCTGAAAATCCTGTTTTGTATTTATCATAGGCCAAAACATTACATTCAAAACCGGAAAGTCTTTTTGCGAAAGCTTTACCCATGTTACCGTATCCGATGATCGCAACGGTCTTGCTCATGAGTTCTTCTCCTCTGCTGCCCTCGCGGTTCCATGTATAGTTTCGCACTTCCGCGTCGGCGTTCGGAAGCTTTCTCATTAAACTCAGGAGGGCTCCAATTGTGTACTCTCCCACGGCATCGCGATTTCCTTCCGAAGCGTGTAACACATGAATTCCCCTTTCAGCGAGACAAGTCAAATCAATTATATCTAACCCGGCACCTGCGCGGCCGACAAATTTCACTGTCGGATTGTCGCCCAAAAGATCGCGATCGATAAATGTCTTGCTGCGCACGATCAGACCTTCATATTGTCCTAATACTTGCTTGATTTGTTCCCTCGTTATTGTTGGTTGATAGTCTGCCTCCCACCCGATTTCACTCAGCATGGAAAACAAACTCTCGTGCATTACATCGATGATAAGGCATTTCGGACTTTTCATCTTTATATCTGTGCTTGATTACTTAAGAAACATGTGCCTGCATGCGGAAGGCGATTTTCGCACGCACGGATGGAATAGCCATGAAGATGATCATGCAGTTGAATGAATTTGTGCAGGGCCATTTTCATTAGAGCATGAGGTGTACCGTTAGAAAGTATACTGTCAATCCCAGCAGGTCATTGGTTGTTGTAATAAACGGGCCGGCAGCCAGGGCCGGATTGAATCCCAGACGGTTAAGAATTAATGGTGTAACTGTTCCGATGAACGACGCAAAAAGAATAACACTAAAAAGGGCTAACGATACGACCATAGACAACCTGTATTCTCCAAAGAGGACAACATTTGCCATGAACACCAATGCTGAAAGTAGTAATCCATTAAGAAGCGCGACAAAGAATACTTTTATCAATCGCCTCCAAAGACCTTCGTCCACAAAATCAGGATTCGCGAGACTCTGAACGATGAGAGATGAAGACTGTATTCCCACATTACCTCCTGTCGCCTGAATAAGAGGCGTAAAGAACGCTATCGCTGTGACGCGGGCCAGCTCAGCTTCAAACAGACCCATGAACTTGGCATTCATTAGACCACCGGCGATTCCGATCAGCAACCATGGAAGACGCGCCCTTGTATTTCTCCACACACTATCATCTTCTTCTACATTTTCGCTTATACCGGCCATGATCTGTCTTTCCTCATCGGCCTGCTCTGTGATAACGTCGACGATATCGTCAATAGTGATTCGACCCACCAATTGGCCCTGAACATTGACTACGGGAATTGATTCAAGATCGTATTTCTTCATCTTTTCAGCGACGGCGTAATCCTCGAGATAGGTTTCCACCGATACAATGTCCTGCTCGATGATATCGCCTACTATAGTCTTGGCATCTTTGACAATGAGGTCCTGTAAGGCAACGCGTCCCAAAAGTTTATCACGCTCGTCCACAACATAAACGGCGTAGAACTTATTCACGTTCTCCGCCTGTTTCCGGATCTCATCGATACACTCTACCACGGTCCAGAAATAACGTGCCTTGATCAACTCCTTCGCCATCAGACCGCCTGCAACATTCTCCTCGTACCGCAGAAGTTCCGTAACCTGTGTCTTTAGTGTTGGTTCGAGGCCTGAAAGAACTTCTTCCCGTTCCTTTATCGGGAGCTCATTTAGAATGTCCGCTGTGTCATCGGATGCAAGTTGATTGAGGAAGTTGATGATCTCGGATGGCGGATATATCTTGAGGAAGCGTTTGCGTGTATCCGGGTCGAGATCACTGATGATCTCAGCCTGGATTTCAATTGAGAGTAGATCCATCACATATTTGGATTCCTCTGAATTGAATTCATAAAGCAATGCCGTAATATCGGCAGCTTTTACATCACCTAATATTCTCCTGATGAAATCATCATCCCGCTCATCCAGTGCCTGCTGGAAACGTTCAATAAATTCTTTCGTCAGCTCAAACTCAACTAATGGCTGCTCCACGACTCCGATCAATTAATAGTGTAAGATTAATAAACTCGTCGACCGACAATTGTTCGGCCCGCTTGTCCATTATTTGCAACGCCGAAATTTCGGCTGCCAAATTTAGATTTTTTAGCGCGTTGCGCAAGGTCTTCCGGCGCGTGTTGAATGCCTGCTTTACTACCTGAACGAACAGGGTTTCGTCGCATGGCAGTGATACAACGTTATTCCTCCGGAGACGGATCACCGCCGACAAAACTTTGGGCGGCGGTGTAAATACTCCTGGAGCTACTTTGAAGAGATTGTCAATATCAAAATATGCCTGCAGTAAAACGCTAAGGATGCCGTACGTCTTGTTGCCGGAATGAGCGGCGATCCGGTCTGCCACTTCTTTCTGCAGCATACATACTACCTGCTGCACAGTATTCCGATTCTCGAGGACCCTGAAAAAGATCTGCGAAGAAATGTTATAGGGAAAATTGCCAATGATGGCGAATTTCTCCGGAAAGATAGTTGTTATGTCGGCCTCTAAAAAATCACCTTCTATAACATCCAGTCCCGGATAATGGGTTTTCAGATACGCGACAGAATCGCGATCTATCTCTATCACCTTCAATCGAATGCCTTTAATCTCCAACAGAAATTTTGTGAGCACTCCCATTCCCGGGCCGATCTCCAGAACGCTGTTAGTTTCCTCGGTTATCACCAGAGACCCGACAATTCGGCGTGCTATCGATTGGTCATGGAGGAAGTGCTGTCCTAAAAACTTCTTCGGCCGTACCTTTGTCATTCGTTCCATACACGTACATCCTCCACAATCTACAAGGAACAAATAGATATTTTTACTAAATCGCTAAGAATTGATTCGAATCCATGACGCAAGCACACAAACCTCGTATCGGTATAACTATAGGTGATCTTAATGGCGTTGGTCCAGAAGTAGTGATCAAAGCTTTAGCAGATAACAGACTCCATAACATTGTCACTCCGGTGATCTATGGCTCAGCAAAAGTTATTTCTTTCTACAAGAAGCTACTCAATATCGAGGAGTTCAACTATACACAGGTCCGAAACAAAGGACAATTTGCTCCAAAGACTATTAACGTTATTAATTGTTGGGAAGATACTTTTGAGATTATTCCGGGAAAGGCTTCAAAGCAAAGCGGAAAGGCTTCCTTCATTGCGTTAAAACAAGCATGTGAAGAACTCAAAGAAGGAGTGATCGATGCATTGGTGACAGCACCGATAGATAAGCAGTCAATTCACAGCGATGAATTCCCGTTTAAAGGACACACTGAATATCTTGCCCAGTTCTTTGGGGTTTCAGATAGCCTCATGTTTATGGTTAGCGATACGGTGCGTGTAGGCCTCGTTACCGAACATATCGGTGTAAAGGACATAGCCGCGGCAATAACGCGTGAAAGGATCGAAGCCAAGTTAAGGATCATGGAAAACTCGCTTCGTAAAGACTTTGGTATTGCCAAGCCCAGGATCGCTGTTTTGGGTCTCAATCCACATGCAGGTGATCTGGGTCTTATCGGCCAGGAAGATGAGCAGATCGTCAGACCTTTGATCGCCGACCAAAAAGGCAAAGGTAAACTCGTTTATGGACCGTTCGCTGCCGATGGATTCTTTGCTTCAGGAAATCATTCGAAGTACGATGGTGTGCTGGCGATGTATCACGATCAGGGTCTCATTCCTTTTAAGCTTATCGCTTTCGAAGAGGGGATCAACTTTACCGCTGGGCTTCCCGTTGTCAGGACCTCGCCCGATCACGGCACGGCATATAGTATAGCTGGCAAGAACATGGCCAATGAAGGTTCACTTCGGTCCGCCATTTATCGGGCAGCGGACATTTTTAAGAATAGAATCGAACCTTCCACAGAAAAATAGGTTTAATGGACTAAAGCCCTGATTTCCGGGGAATGTCTGGTCGTTATATTTCGGTTATATTTGAACCTTTCAAGCGTTAGTTGAGATGGACATCGTCACCAAAAAGCAGCTTAATATACTTATACAACTGGCGGAAGCCGATAAACATTTTGCCAAGATCGAACGCGAAATGATCTTTAAGATCGCCCGCGAGCGGAAATTCCCTGAAGAAGAGGTTAATGACCTGATCCGTAACCCACAACCAATCGATTCATTAGGCGCGCTGTCCATGGATCAGAAATTCGAATACCTGATGTCAAGCATTGAACTCGTCTTTGCGGATCAAAACGTTTTTGAAAGTGAGGTGATCTTCTGTAAGAACATTGCCATCAAATTGGGCTTCAAAAAGGGAATCATTGACTATTTTATTCAGCACTACGGTAGCAAGACACCCCAGGAGTTCAAAGAGGCGGCATTGACCGAATACATATAGGTCTTTTTTGGACCGGAATCTCCAAGTCAGTCATTTTCAGGCCTTTTTTCATCGTTTTTTTACTTTCTGATTAATTCTCCTAAATTTGCCGACTAATTTTTAATGCCCGGCAGGGTGGCGTTTTGGGGGCTTATAGCATCAATATTGTCGGCCTGAGCAACAAGCAGCACCACTTTCACTATGAATTTGGTCAAGAGTTCTTCAGAGAATACGGTACTGACTTGGTTTCGGAGGGGACGTTTGTGGTTGATCTGCTACTGGACAAGCATGAAACCTTCCTGGAAGGGGAATTTAAAATTAAAGGTAATGCCAGGCTGGTCTGCGACAGAAGCCTCGAACCTTTCGACTTTCCTATTGAACTTACGCGAAAGATCGTGTTCAAATATGGAGATAAGAACGAGGAAATAACGGATGAGATCATAATCATCCATCGCGATACGGCAACGCTCGAAGTTGGACAATATATATATGAGTTCATTGCGTTGGCAATTCCTCTGAAAAAGCTTCATCCAAGATTCACGGATGAGGAAGAACAAGACGAAGATCTTTCAACCGGAAAGATCGTGTATTCGTCAGAAGCTGAAGGGGATGATAACAACAATGATAATGATAACGAGGTTGATCCTCGGTGGAATATTTTGAAGAAATTAAAATAAACAGTTTAGCTATGCCGAATCCAAAACGAAAACTTTCGAAAACCCGCAGAGATAAAAGAAGGACACATTACAAAGCAACTGCCAAGCAGCTGGTTGTATGTCCGACAACGGGCGAACATCATCTGCCCCATCGTGCTTTCTGGCATGAAGGTAAACTTTACTATCACGGTAAGGTGGTGATGGAAAAAGAAGTCCTGGCGTAACGCTTCATGAATCCAGTTCCCGCTAAACTGAAATTTGCAGTAGCAACCTCAAAATTCGATGTGAACGAGGGGACCACGGATTATAAATGTTTGCGGTTGGTGAAATATGTCATTGTGCTCGGTGTTTGTGCGCCGGGCATTTCTTTTTTATATCACTAACTGCCGTCCAACACAACTAAATGTTAAGATTATTATGACCAAGATTAGAGCTGCCATCACGGGTGTAGGTGGATATGTTCCCGATTATGTACTCACAAACCAGGAGCTCGAAACAATGGTGGATACTTCCGATGAGTGGATCACCACACGCACCGGAATTAAAGAAAGACGTATTCTCAAAGGTGAGAACCAGGGGGTTTCTGTGTTGGGGATCAATGCAGTGAAAGAGATGATCGAAAAAACAAAGATTGATCCTAAAGAAATTGACCTGCTTATATTCGCTACCGTCACAGCAGATATGACATTTCCGGCGACTGCTAACATCGTCGCTACTGCCGTGGGGGCTGTTAATGCATTTAGTTATGATATAAGTGCCGCATGCTCCGGCTTTTTGTTTGCACTTACTACCGGCGCGAGCTTTATCGAATCGGGTATGTATAAAAAAGTCGTTGTGGTCGGCGGCGATAAGATGTCGGCAATAATGGATTATACCGACAGGACTACATGCATTATCTTCGGCGATGGCGCTGGTTGTGTACTCCTGGAACCTACCACCGAAAATGTCGGTATTATCGATTCTATACTTAAGAGCGACGGCGGAGGTGAAAGTTATCTACATATGAAAGCGGGAGGCAGCAGACTGCCGGCATCACATGCAACCATCGACGCCCGCCAGCATTATGTATACCAGGAAGGTTCTGCAGTGTTCAAATTTGCTGTAACAAATATGGCAGACGTTTCGGGCCAACTGGCTGAACGCAATAATCTCAATGCGGAGAACGTGGACTGGTTAGTTCCTCATCAGGCCAATAAAAGAATAATTGACGCCACTGCGAGTCGGATCGGAATCACGGAAGATAAGATCATGATGAACATCGAACGGTATGGCAATACGACCGCCGGCACTATACCGCTTCTTCTTTGGGACTATGAGAAAAAACTGAAAAAAGGAGACAATCTGCTCCTTGCCGCTTTTGGGGGCGGATTTACCTGGGGTGCAGTATACGTAAAATGGGCCTATAACAGCTGATCCTCTCCTTCTCGGTTGGCCTTCAAACGTGATTCTTGCAATTAATTAATGTATTTGTAACTTAAAGACTAATTTTTTTATGGCGACTATTTCGGATCTGAGCAAGGGGAATTTTGTACGTTACAACGGAGAGGTAATGCAGGTAGAAGAGCTGCAACACCGTACGCCCGGAAACCTCAGGGCTTTTTATCAGGTAAAGATGCGTAACGTTAGGAACGGAAAGATTGCTGAAAACCGTTTTAGGCCTGGAGATGAAATCGAGATACTGCGCGTCGAAACAAAAGAATATCAATACCTCTATCAGGATGGCGATAGCCTTGTATGTATGGATAACAACACGTTTGATCAGGTTTATATCGATAAACGTCTTCTTGGTGACTCCGCGAATTATATTAAGGAAGGCGTTACGCTTCTCATCGCATTTGAAAACGGCGAAAGCGCAATCACAGCCTCTCCTCCGACGCATGTTGTCATGGAAGTTCAGTATACTGAACCTGGAATGCAAGGTGATACAGCAACCCGTACGTTAAAACCTGCAAAGTTGGAAAACGGTGCAGAGATCAGAGTGCCCCTGTTTGTAAATACGGGCGACAAAATAAAAATACATACGTCGACCGGCGAGTACGTTGAACGTGTTAAAGAATAACGTCTTATCATGAGCAAATCCAAATCGTCAAAACCTGCAGCCAAGAAGGAGAATACTATTTCCCGGGCTATATTAGATACTGGAGCATCAAACCAACCTGCAATGAAAACGTCAGAAATAAGAGATTTAATTGACTTCATCTCCAAATCAGGTTTGAACGAGGTGAACATTGAAACCAAAGAACTTAAGCTAAGCGTAAAGCGCGAGCCGGATCAAAAAGTATTTAAATCGACGCCTGTCCCGGTCGTTGCCCAGGCAGCACCTGTAGCGCAAGCCCTTGCCGCTCCAGTTGTAGCTCCTAAATCGGATACACCGTCTGCTCCCGCGGTATCGACAAAGAAAACAGTCGAAATAAAATCCCCTATGATCGGTACATTCTACCGCTCCGGAAATCCTGATACACCGCCATTCGTATCGGTAGGTGATAAGATCACTAAAGGTCAGCCTGTTTGTATCATCGAGGCAATGAAGTTGTTTAATGAAATTGAATCCGAAGTATCCGGCACAATTGTAAAAGTGATGGTGGAAAATGCTTCGCCGGTTGAATACGATCAGGTATTGTTTGTTGTTGAACCTGACTGATCTGCCTGTCATTTGCTATTGGCCTAGCATCTCTTTCATATAAACTCATAGCAGTGTTTAAAAAAGTATTAATTGCAAATCGCGGTGAAATTGCATTACGGGTTATCCGGACTTGCCGCGAAATGGGCATCAAAACAGTAGCCGTTTATTCGACAGCTGACCGTGAAAGTCTTCATGTTCGTTTTGCCGATGAGGCCGTATGTATTGGTGATGCCCCCAGTAAAGATTCCTATCTAAACATACCGCGGATCATTTCCGCGGCAGAAATTACCAACGCTGACGCTATACACCCCGGATACGGCTTCTTATCCGAGCGTGCTGAATTTTCAGCAATATGCCATGAGTACGGCATCAAATTTATCGGCCCCACGCCAGCTATGATCGAGGCGATGGGTGATAAATCGACTGCGAAGGATACCATGAAAAAAGCAGGTGTTCCTACCATTCCTGGTTCTGACGGATTGCTCGAGTCCATTGAACAAGGAATAACCCTTGCGAAAGAGATCGGCTATCCTGTTATCGTCAAAGCTACTGCAGGCGGAGGCGGAAAGGGAATGCGCATCATCAGCAACGAGTCTGAATTCAAGAAAGCATGGGACGATGCTAAACGCGAGGCGGGTGCGGCTTTCGGCAACGATGGTTTGTACCTTGAAAAATTTGTTGAAGAACCACGACATATTGAAATCCAGATTGTCGGTGATCAGTATGGAAAGGTATGTCACCTCTCGGAACGCGATTGTTCCATTCAGCGCAGGCATCAAAAATTGGTTGAAGAAACACCATCACCCATTGTCAATCAGGAGTTACGGGAACGAATGGGTGAGGCTGCTGTTAAAGGTGCAAAGGCGATCAATTATGAGGGTGCCGGAACAATAGAATTCCTCGTTGACAAACACGGCCAGTTCTACTTCATGGAAATGAACACGCGTATCCAGGTGGAACATCCCATTACAGAAGAAGTAACAGATTACGATCTCATAAAGGAACAGATCAAAGTAGCTGCAGGTGTACCCATCTCAGGCACTAACTATTTTCCAAAAATGTTTGCCATGGAGTGCAGGATCAATGCCGAGGATCCGTCAAATGGTTTCCGTCCCTCACCAGGCAAGATCACTAATCTCCATATGCCCGGCGGCCATGGAGTACGTATAGACAGCCACGTGTATGCCGGTTACACGATCCCTCCTAACTATGATTCAATGATTGCCAAGCTGATTATTACTGGTCAGTCACGGGAGGAGGTCATTACACGAATGAAGCGTGCACTTCAGGAGTTTGTTATTGAAGGCATCAAAACTACCATCCCATTCCATATCGCATTAATGGATAATGCAATTTTCCGTTCAGGAAAATTCACAACTAAATTCCTCGAAACCTCTTTCGATTTCAGCGAACTTTCCTGATAGATTGAGCTTGCTTTAAAAGTGACCATTCATATAAACTATTGACAAAGGATATCTTTTTAGGTATCCTTTTTTGTTTCTTTGGTTACTTTAGAAACAATAACTCATTATCTAAACCCGAAAAACGTTGAAAAGAAGACAATTTGTTCAATTGGCTGGGTTTGGTGTTAGCGGTATGCTCTTATCGTACCCCGTCATGGGTAACACCGTTCCCCTCGAAGCCTTGCTCGAGCCACCACTGGATGTTGGCCAAAAGAAATCACTGGCAGATGTGGCGCTAAACATGGCGAAATCAATGAACGCTTCATATGCTGACATACGGATTGGGAGATACCTCAATCAATTTATTACGACACGGGAAAACAAAGTCCAAAACATCGTAAATTCTGAATCTTTCGGCGCGGGCATTCGCGTGATCGTTAACGGTACCTGGGGTTTTGCTGCAACTAATACCGTTACAACCGATGGTATAAAAAAAGCGACCCAACAGGCTGTCGCAATTGCAAAGGCGAACTCAAAATTTCAGAAAGAACCGGTCAAGCTTGCTCTCGCAAAATCGTACGGCGAAGTAAGTTGGAAGACACCTATTCAAAAAAATTCATTTGAAGTTCCGGTGTCAGAAAAAACGGATCTTTTATTAAAAGCTAACGCAGCCGCACAGGAGAACGGGGCAACATTCGCTGCGTCCAATCTCTTCCAGGTGAACGAACAAAAATATTTTGCGTCAAGTGAAGGCTCTTATATCGATCAGGATATTCATCGTATCTGGCCAACGTTCACGGTCACGACAATCGACAAGGGAGCAGGACTATTCAAGACCCGACAAGCATTAAGCGCACCAATGGGAATGGGCTACGAATACATGATACCTAAAAATGAAGACAAGGTAAAGGGCCCATCGGGAGTTACTCTCTACAAACGTAGCTATGATATTGTGGAGGATGCCGTCCTCGCGGCGAAACAATCAAAAGAAATGCTGACGGCGAAGTCGGTCGAGCCAGGCAAGTATGACGTTGTCCTGGAACCGAATCACCTTGGACTCACAATCCACGAGTCTGTAGGCCATCCGTTGGAGCTGGATCGTGTGCTGGGATACGAAGCTAACTACGCCGGTACCAGTTTCGCTACACTTGATAAGTGGAAATCGGGTAAGTT
>DASVBA010000136.1:0-2248 GCA_036376095.1 Chryseolinea sp. | reverse complement strand
CAAGCTTGTCACAGTGGCGAAAAAACATTTGCAATAACTTGGATTCCTTGTACGTGAGCCGCGTAACGGTGCCGTTTGAATTAAGGATTAGGTTATGGACATCGAGCGTTGACTTTGACACGGTCAGCAGTGACTCACCTTTGACAGATAACGATTGACCGGATGATCTTTTCAAGATTGCCTCAATCCGGTATTTGAACTCCTGGATGCTAAAAGGTTTGCAAACATAATCATCGGCACCAATCTCAAATCCGCGAATCCTGTCTTCCGTCTGACTCTTTGCGGTGAGAAAAACAATCGGAACGGTCTGGTTGTATTTCCGAATTTCAATGGCGAGATCAAATCCGTCGCGTTGGGGCAACATCACATCCAGTACGCATAGATCAAAGTCTGCATTGTGAAATGCGGTTAAGCCCTTCTCACCATCGGGATACAAATGAACATTCCACCCGCAAGCATGAAGCGCATCTTTAATGAGAAAGCCAAGACTTTCGTCATCTTCGACCAGCAGTATCTGACGGGTGTATTTCATGCTTTCGGGAGAAATATCCTAACCTCTGTTCCGCGGTTAATTTCACTAATAAGGTTAATCTTGCCGCGGTGCCTGTGTATTACATCCTGGACGAAACTCAAGCCAAGCCCGAATCCTTTTACGGTATGGACATCGCCAGTGCGGACCCGGAAGAACTTTTCAAAGACCCTCGTTTTCATGTTCGAAGCGATACCTATGCCTTCATCGATCACGTTGATCTCGATTCCGTCTTTGTGATCCCTTGTCGTCACTACGATTCGAGGACGGCCGGGTGAGTATTTTTCAGCATTGTCAATAATATTGTTGATAGCCTGGCTCAATAGATCGCGATCGCCAAGGATGGTGTTATTCACGGCATTAAGACCGATCACAAGACTTCCCTCACGCTCCTGAACTTTGAGTTGAAATGCGTCGGCGCATGAGGCGATCAGTTGATGCACGTCTATTTTTTCGAGTGCTGGTCTCCGGATATGTTCTATTGACGATCCCCATAAAACCTGATCGATTTTTCGTTCCAGCTTCTCATTTTCCTTTAATAATATGTCCACATAAACATTCAAGCCTTCGTTCTCTCCCAGTTTATTCTTGAGAATTTCGCCGGCAATCTTTACGTTCGTGACCGGGGTCTTGAACTCATGGGTCATGTTATTGATGAAGTCGTTCTTGAGCGCTGAAAATTTTCTTTCGCGGAGCAACGTGTAGATGGCATACGCAAAGAATCCCATCATCAGCAAAAGAATAAACGTGGAGAATATCCAGATGTCCATCTGCGCTGCGAGATAACTTTTTTTGCCGGGGAAGTAGACAGCAAAATTCTTTTGATGTTCTGCTGATGGTTGGTCTGCCTCCAGAGGCCGTGGTATTGGCATTTTTGTCGCCTCGACGTAATTGCCATAAACCAGCGTGTCATCATCGGCGTTATAGACCCCAAGCTCGTAGTCGATATTCAGGCTTCGCAGGAGAAATTCTTTTTTCAACAAATTGTCCAGGTCTTCGTCGTCCAACTCAGATTCGGTCGCCACAAAGAAGAAGTTGGACGAAAGTTTTTTGATCTCGCAATCACTCGAAACAGAGTCGGCTACTTTTTTTAATGCTACCTGGACTGAATGATCAAATTGCTTCTCGCTGACATCAAAGGCTTTCTTAAACCAATACACCTGAAGGATAAGAAGGCATGCTAGCACCACCGTCCCAAAAAGAATGATCCGCCCCAGATGTCTTTGTTTCATAAGCTAAAAATAAGACTTAAACAGCTCTTTCGTAACACCTCAAATCATTTTAACACTCCATTAACACTTCTTTACAGTTGTTAACTCACATAGAGCGTGAATACTGCGTGATTGTGATCGGTTTTAACGGCATAAGAATGTTCAACAAAACAGATCATCGTTTTTTTCTCGCATCCATTTTCATTTTAGCTATTGGATTTGCATCCATGGCATTCGACCCCGTCGACAACGGCTTTGGCATATTGACCTTGTGGATTGCGCCGCCGTTACTGTTACTGGGATTTCTTCTTCCAATTGCCGGCATACTCGGTCTCGAAAATTTGAGGCCCGGCGCCCGTTGGCAACAAGTAAGAATGCAAACGACCAAACATCTTTTAGGGTTTACAGCATTAGTGATTTCATTCACGACCTATTTGCTAACGCTAGAACCCACTGCCAGCTTGTGGGATTGCTCTGAATTCATTGCGTCTTCCTATAAGCTTCAGGT
>DASVBA010000132.1:0-3470 GCA_036376095.1 Chryseolinea sp. | reverse complement strand
GCCTGAATAATGTTGAAAAAGTGAAAAAGGTGCAAAACCTTAAGCTGCAGGAACAGGAACGACAGCATGAACTTGAGGCGTCAACGCTGCGATTCCAGAACACAATCCGGTTCTACAGTGTATTGACGGCGTCCGGTGTCTTCCTCGCGATTGCGGGATTATTGTGGCGCAACAACAATCAACGAAAGAAATCTTACGCTGAGCTTGAAAGTCAAAAAATTAAGACTGAGAAGGCTTATGAAGAGCTGAAATCCACGCAGGCTCAGCTCATTCATTCGGAAAAGATGGCTTCATTGGGTGAGCTCACAGCCGGGATCGCCCATGAAATTCAAAACCCGTTGAATTTTGTCAACAACTTCTCTGAGCTGAACCGGGAGCTCATTGATGAATTGAAGGCCGAAATCACGTCAGGGGAGACAACGCGTATGTTGACGACGCTCACCAACATCAGCGAAAATGAGGAGAAAATAATGCTTCATGGTAAGCGCGCTGACTCAATAGTGAAAGGCATGTTACAGCATTCACGCTTGAGCGGAACACAAAAGGAATTAATGGATATAAACGTGCTTGCGGATGATTACCTCCGGCTTGCTTACCACGGCTTAAGAGCAAAGGATAAATCCTTTAACGCCAAATTCGAAACGGACCTCGATTCCAGCATCGGAAAGGTTTTGGTGATCCCGCAGGAAATCGGAAGAGTGATCCTGAATCTGGTGAACAATGCTTTTTATGCTGTGTCTGTAAAAAGAAAACTGAACCTGCCGGGCTATGAGCCAACTGTTAAGATCAAGACCCAAAGTGTAGGAGATGAGGTATTGATCTCTGTTATTGACAATGGAATCGGTATGTCAGACAAAGTAGCTGCCAAGATTTTTCAACCCTTCTACACCACTAAGCCACCAGGAGAAGGGACTGGTCTGGGATTGAGTCTTAGTTATGATATCATTAAGGCTCACAACGGAAATATACAGGCGAAGACGAAAGAAGGGGAGGGTACTGAGTTTGTGATCACGTTGCCAAAAGGTTAAGAACCTGAATTCAGTTCGATCGTTTCTTCAAACCTGATTCGTAATTCTTCTTCTGAAACGCTACTGCTGTCGATTATTGCCACATTGAATTCGTCAGCCTGGTTCCTTAAGAACTTAAGCCAATTTCTCATATCCTGAGTAAATAACGCCCCTTGTTTCCGGTCGTGGACAAGCCTTTTTTCCATCACTGTTTCGCTGCAGTCTATGAGTATAATCCTGTAGTTGTTAAAGTGATATTTTGCAAAACCATTTCGAATGAATTGAAGGTTTACTTGTCCCTCAAAAAAAATCCTTTCACTCGTACATTCATGGATAAGCCTTTTAATCCAGTAATCTGTTTTGGCCTCTTGCCAGGCTGATGGCGAACCAAATTCTCTGATCATTTCTTCGGCAGAAGGGATTCCAATTTTATCAAAGTGAAGGAATGCCCAAGGGTTATTTTTGTATTTTTTATGTAGATGGTTTACCAGGGATGTTTTGCCAACTCCTGACGCCCCGGTAATGAAATAGATGAATTTTTCTCCTATAGTAGCCATACTTGTCTCTCAAAATTCTTGCTGTTATTTGTTGATGGAATACATTAAAGAGACCAGGCCGGTCGAGTACGTTTTGGTGTCAAGTAATTTTAGTGTGATTCGTTCTGCGATGTCATGAAACAGTGGCTTGCCACCGCCAAGTAAGATGGGATGAACTGCGAGGTGTAGCTCATCGACGAGTTTAAGGTTTATCAATGTAACTGTCAGATTTGCGCCGCCGAATAGCCAGATGTCCTTGCCCCCTTTGTTCTTTATTTTTTCTACTTCAGTTTTGATGTCACCGTTCACCAGGATCGATCCCTTTATCACCGCGGTAAGGGTATTGGAGAAAACATACTCTTCCATCTTGGGCATCCCACTGGTGTCGGCCTCCATACCAAGCGACATCTCATAGGTTCTGCGTCCAACGAACACAGCATCGATCCTGTTCATGAAGTCGGACATTCCATAGTCCTGATCCATAAAGCACCAATCGTATTCGCCATTTGGTCCTTCAATGAAGCCGTCGAGACTTACAGCAAGAGCAAGAATTAGTTTTCGCATAGGTGTAGTGGCGTTGATCGAACGAAGGAATTTACCAATGAATTACTTAACGGAAATTCAATATCGGATCAAAATTCATCGTCAGGTCCATCATCTGATCTATTGCGATTGTTCTGTCTTTCCTTGTCGCGGTTCAGGCGGTACGTGAAGGATACTGTGAATTGGCGGGGCCGCCACTGAAATTCCGAGTTTGAATAGTACCCTTGCGTGTCAATTATCGATCTTCGTTTCCTGCTATTCATGAGGTCGCGAACGCCTGCAGTAATGGTTCCTTTTCCGCTGAAGACGTCTCGCGACAAGCCGAGGTCGATGGAGTAGATTGAAAGGTCCTTCCCTTGCGGAGTTATTCGTGGTGCGCGGTAGTTATAACTGATCTGGAAATCCAGTTTTTTGAAGAAGGTCATTTTCGACGTAGTGCGGGTCGTCCAGGTGTAAGTATCACTGTATAGCCGCTCTTCCTGGTACGTTCCTTCTGTAATGGCGCGGTAGAAATTCGCATTTGTATTCAGTTTCCACCAATTCATTACAGAAAGTGAAAAATTGAATTCAATACCTAATGCGTTTTCACTTGCCATGTTGATTGGAATAACCTGCGCTACACCATCGGCGTTAGGAGGGTCTGTTATCCGGCGGATCACGTCGGTGCGATGCCGGTAGTAGACGCTCGACAATAACGAAATATTGCTCCATGTGCCAAGGTGCCCCACCTCATACGAATCGGTATACTCGGGTCTCAGGTTTGGATTACCCACGAAGTACACGCGAGGATCTCTGAAATCCGAGAAGGGTAATAAGTTTCTGAAGTCCGGACGGCTTATGCGCCGGCTGTAACTTAGTTGAAGCGTATTACTCTTGTTGAATTCATATGACAGTGCTCCCGTTGGGAACAGGTTGAAATAATTCTGTTCGTTCTTCTGACCTGTTGCCAATAATTCAGTGATAATGTCCGATAGCTCGCCGCGAAGTCCTCCTTGGACGGAAAACTTGTTAAGCTTGGTGTTAAGCATTGCATATGCTGCACTAATGTTTTCCGTGTACACCATGTTATTTGTAAATGCATCGAACGGTATCCAATTCATTTCGTCGTCTTGCTGTTCGAGACTGAATTCGTTCTTGATGATCCTGCGCGTAGACTTTACGCCGACCTCGAGCTTGGTATTTTCGCCAAGAGGGTGGATGTAGTCCGACTGAAAGAGAAAAGTTTCTTCCCTGGCGTTGTTCACTCCACGCTGAAGCAGTGGCGTATTGCCATTTACGGTTTGCGTGTAGTCGGTGTTCTCATTGTCAACACTCTTTATATATTGGAAGTCGGCGGTAAACTTCCGGTCTTTATTGGTGAAATCCTTTTTGTAGTTGAGGGCGA
>DASVBA010000130.1:0-2506 GCA_036376095.1 Chryseolinea sp. | reverse complement strand
TTGTGCGGTCCCAAAACAAGGTATCAACTTTAGCTTTTGTACCGCCGAACCAAACTGCATTCAGAAAGGGTGTTTTACCAAAATTACTTCCGGTAATAATGATCTTATCACCCGCATAACCCCTTGGTTTGTCAAGAGACGTCACCACCGGAGCCGGATCATTGGGAGTTTCGAGAATGCTCGTCGTTCCAGCACCGTCTTTCAAAAATCCCAGTATGAAATGATTTCGCTTTTTAGCAAAACTAGTTGCCGGCGTTTCGGATAGAGTTGGCTTGATCTCAAATTCATCATTGCCAACGGTGCCTTGCGTGATCGGATCGATCCGTTGTCCGTAGATCTTGCCAGCATTGGTATTGTGCCAGGCGACGAGAAATTCATTTCTATCATAATTGAAATCAAGAAATGGATTTAGCGCGCCCCCTTCCCCACCCTGTTGTTGCGTCTTGCTGATCGTGGAGGGAAAGATGTATGTAGTCAGCGAACCATTTGTTGCAAACGAAAGGATCGCAGCTGCAACATCGCGGGACTCATTGTACCCGTCCTGTGGCAGCGGCGTTGCCTGATGCTGAAAGTGAGCATTCCATATGACGGCAAAATTACGAAGGTATGGATTGTATAAAATGTGAGGAGCGCTTCCATAACTGAATGTCGAAGCTGGAATTGAGTCTTTAACCTTCGTAAGGTTTTGGTCCAGCTCCTGAAAGAATACTTTGCCTAACGAGGTGAGGCCTCCTTCCGGCCTTTCATCTTCGAAGGTGTAGACCACCATAGACTTTCCGGACTTGGGATCAGAATCAAGAGAAATATCGCGATATCCGCTCGCTCCGTGCAGGTACCCAAATACATACGTCCACGTTACTCTTTTTATTGGATCTCGTTGTGCAACGTTACCCTGAAGTCTCACCCTTCGCACACTTGTTCCTCCAGTCTCACCTAAATACGCCCATCCCATATCAAAAGCACCCCTTGCCGGATTATAGCGTGCATCATGACTCACGATAATGTTCGAAGTCTGTCCACCGTAGAAAACTTTCTCACACGCTCTCCACTCGTTTACCTGCGGAAAAGACAAATCGCTCTTGACGAACTTGCCCCACAATGACGTAGATAACGAAAGAGAATCGCCAACCCAGCTGACGAGGTAGTTACCTGCTGAGTCGACAACCACTTTTGGCGATTTGCAAACCGTTGAAAACTGATTGATCTTTTTCAGGCTTGATTTCTTCTCACCAAATTTTCCGTCAAGTAAAATGCCGTAGACGTTTCCGTTCTGAATACCGACCAGAATGTATTGATCGTTCTTGGGATCGTAGCTGACAGACTGATCCGTCAGGTTCGTTGAATGATTGACTTCGCTGTTTCCTCCCGTAAATTCAAAAGTATTTTCCGCTGAAAAAGCTGAATAGTTTCCTGCAGCATCGCTGGCACGAACAGCCCATTGATAGGAACCGTTGTTGGGCAACTTGATGGTATATGAATTCGCTTCAAAAGAACCCTTGAGTGAGCTGATCCTGGGTTTTCCCGATTTGGTGGCATAAGGCGAGATTAGTGTGTCTAAGCCCTGACGCAGATAAAAATTATATGTGATTGATGGAGCCGGCGTTGTTGCATCAGTAGATCTATTCCAGGAAAATGTAACGCTATTATCAACTTCGGTTTTACTTAAATTGGCAGGTATCGCAGGTTTTGCATTAGCTGAAGCGGTAAGGTTTCTGTACGCCTTTGCATACGGCACAGTAGCGCTGGTTTCCGTATTGACATAACTTCCCGTCAATAGGATATCTGATTTTTGGTCTCCATTAAAATCGGCAATGATGTACGAACCAAGAGCATGGAATCGACTGTTCGGTGGGAGGACTACTGTCGTCAGCCGTTGGCTTTTCACCTCGCGAAAGCGAACAAAATCTTCTGCTCTGTTGCCCTCCATCACGTAGGCGATCTCTACGTCGCCGTTATTGTCAAAATCAACGGCCCCTATAGGACTTATTCTGCTGCCGGTGAAATCGTCAATATCATCTATTAACACGCGTGAAAAAATATCTTCCTCATTGAAGTAGGCAACTGCGAGAAAGAACGTGCTCCCGCGAACAGATGATTCTTCACCGCGGATCAAATCGCGGTCGCCATCTCCATCGAGGTCGGCCGCGTGCGTATTGCCCAGGTTGGTATAACCATTTGGAGTAGGGAACAGCGCATGCGTTTCAAGAAACTCGTTTCCACGGTTGGTATAGATGCCATCACCGATCACGTCGAGGTCGCTGGCGATATCGAGATCATAGTTAACAAGGATTGAATTGATACTAAATGAATTGGCAAACTGCCGGGCAAATGTTTTTGCATCCGTACGGGTTAGCAGAAATGATTCCGTTGATGTTGTTACCAGGACATCAATGTCGCCATCGGCATCGACGTCTCCCCAATCCAGGGATGTGGCTAGATCGGATGAAAGGGGGATCTGTGTCGTAAAGGTACCCGCATCATTGACGTATGCTTTCAGAAAATTCTG
>DASVBA010000127.1:0-8066 GCA_036376095.1 Chryseolinea sp. | reverse complement strand
GACATGTTTTATCAATTGCCCCGAGCTTAAGCTCGGGGCAATTGATGCCGAAACTCTTCGGGCTTCAGCCCAAATGGGAGGCGCAAATAGAAGTTCATTGTAAGCAACGTACTGGCGTGGACTTGGATTGACGAATTTTGTGATTGTTTAGATATGACCGATGTTTTTACATCCTGATACCCTGCGGTTGAAACCGATATACCGATTTTTGAAGGTCCTTATTGTTACCACCGTAGTTCTTCAATTCCTCTTGCTGATTGGTTGTAGTTCAAGAGTTGAGAATGCGGGGAGATCGCTCAATCGGCTGGCTGATGCGGGCAGCCCCTATCTTCGCGAACACGCCGACAATCCTGTTGACTGGTACGAATGGGGGCCGGAAGCGCTTGCGAAAGCAAAGGCCGAAAACAAACCTCTTATCATCAGCATAGGTTATGCATCCTGTCACTGGTGCCATGTTATGGAACGGGAATCGTTCATGGATACCGCCGTTGCGCGTATTATGAATGAGAACTTTGTCTCCATAAAGATCGATCGGGAGGAACGCCCCGATATCGATCAGATCTACCTCGAAGCCGCCCAACTTATTTCAGGTAATGGAGGCTGGCCATTGAATGCGCTGGCACTTCCGGATGGCAAACCATTTTACGCAGCTACATACTTCCCGAAAGACCAATGGATCAATTTGTTAAAACAGGCTATCCAAATCTACCGTGAGGATCATGCTAACGTCGTCAAACAGGCCGACGCGCTTACGAAGGGTATTCAGTCAGACGAGCTATTTGCCTCACAAAGCGCCGCGATTGAAGTCGACCGCAAAGCATATGAAAATGTATTTACCAGTTGGGAAACGTCGCTTGATCCTAAATGGGGTGGTATATCCGATGCGCCGAAGTTTCCCATGCCGGCAGTTGGTGAATTCCTGCTGCAGTATCACCACCTGACAAAAAATGAAAAGGCGCTTAGACTGGCAACGGCGAGCCTGGATGCAATGGCGAACGGTGGGATCTTTGATCATTTGGGTGGAGGGTTTGCACGATACTCAACGGATGCGATCTGGCATGTACCTCATTTCGAAAAAATGCTTTACGACAATGCACAGCTTGTGAGTTTATATGCACACGGTTACCAGGTTGCAAAGAATCCTCAGTACGCTGACGTCATTCATAAAACGCTGGGATTCATAAAGCGCGAAATGACTTCACCTGATGGCGGATTTTATTCTTCTCTGAATGCGGATAGCGAAGGGGAGGAGGGCAAGTTTTATGTATGGACCAAAGAAGAAATCGAACAGATCATTGGACAGAAAGCATCGGATCTGTTTATCCCCTACTACCAGATCACGGACTCAGGCAATTGGGAAGAGGGAAAGAATGTTCTTTTCAGGAAAATGTCTAAAGAGAAGTTGGCGGAAGTGAAAGGTGTTTCACTGGACGAATGCACCCGCTTGCTGAACGATGCGGAATCGCTTTTGCTGAAAGCCCGAGATCAACGAGAGCGACCCACGCTTGACGACAAAATACTTTTATCATGGAATGCACTGATGCTGAGAGGATACATCGATGCTTATTATGCACTGGGCAACTCCGAATATCTTGAAACCGCAATGACCAACGCAAGATTCATCGAAAAGAATTTCATCCGCCCGAACGGTGAATTGTGGAGGAGTTTTAACAACGGGAAAGCAAACATCGAAGCGTTTCTCGATGATTACGTCCTGCTCGCCCGATCATACATTTCCTTGTACCAGGCCACCTACGACATCCATTGGCTTGAACAAGCCAGGCTATTCACTGATTACGCCGTTAACAACTTTGCCAATGATCAGAGCGCGCTGTTTTTTTATACTTCTAACAAAGCGGAAAACCTGGTGGCCCGCAAGATGGAAGTCGCCGACAATGTGATACCCGCCTCCAACTCCGTGTTGGCTGAAGTATTGTACCTGCTTGGTGAATATTTTGCCGATAACTCTTATTTGGAAAAGAGCAAGAGTATGCTTAGTCAAGTTGTTCCTCAGATAGCGGCTAATGGACCGTACTATTCTAATTGGGCCAGCTTAATGGGCCTGACTACCACCGGGCCATACGAAGTTGCTGTTATGGGTAAGGAAGCGATCGTTAAGAGCAATGAGATACGCAAAAGTTACTATCCAACCGCGCTGTTTATGGGCGGGGAAAAGGAGAACCTTCCGTTGTTGGAAAACAAGAATGTAGAAGGTCGTACCATCATTTATGTCTGCCGCAATAAAGTGTGCAAGCTTCCGGAAGAGGACGTGCAAAAGGCGATCAAACAATTGAGATAGCCATCACCCTTAGCGCGTAAGGGTTAAAGAATATTCTTTCAACGTCTTCTTATTATCCTGCCATATCGATCAAATTTTTAGGTGCATTATCACATCATTAGCTAACCGAACCCGGAGCTCAGCGTCCCTCAGCGCCTGAGCTGCGCTATCAAGGTCTGGCAAATGAGAGTCCCCGTGCTTCCCACGAATGAGTCCTGCTGATGTATTTGAATTTCCTCTGCGGTGAAATGCATTTTTTTCTAATTCAAAAGCTGTGCTTCGAAGTTAAGTCATGCATAATTTTAAATACAAGAATGCATTTCACGCAAAGAATTTATGCGTCCGTGCGACTTCTTCGTTCGAGGCACAGGGAGGTTCATTCATCTGACTTGATAGCGCTCCTGATAAGCAAAGCACGCAAAGCGCCGGTCCGATAGGGTGTAGTCACGCGTTGTTTGGAGTTAGAGTGTCGGAACGTTTCTTTTTTTTTCGGAAAGTTCTGATGTGCGATGACCAAGCTTGCGCGACTGCGTCCGATCAGCACTGCGCTCAGCGTCCCTCAGCGCCTGAGCTGCGCTATCAAGGTCTGGCAAATGAGTCTCGCCGTGCTTCCCACGAATGAGTCCTGGTGATGTATTTGCATATTCTCTGCGTTAAAATGCATTGGCTGAGTTAACCGTCATATCCACTTTAACATGGCATTAGTTTATTTATGCAGGATGGATATGGTTTCGCTCGCCCGTCCACGCTGATCAAATGCCCTTAATTTTATGGATGGCCCGTTGGGAATTGGAGACGTGTAGACTGTACTTGTGCTGTCGGGTTCTGAATTGTCCGTTGTATACCGGATGACAAAACCCGGAAGCTGGATATTTGCAAACACTTTTTCCTCTTCCACCGTTGCGCCAGGGGTTGGAATACGATAGTTGATGCCACCATTGTAATAGTCCAGTCTTGGCAGTTCTCTTTTTCCTAAGGTGTTGACAAAAACAGAAAACGCATGATCGTAGAGTTGTTGATACCTTGTGGGATTTTTTTCCTTTACCCAATCCGGATCCGGTGACCACGCGCGTTCTGCGAGTGCAAGTAAGCGGGGAACCAGCATGTACTCCATCAATTGCCCCGAAATGAGATTTTCACCCCACAATGCTCCTTGTATACCCATGATGTTTTGTTTGCCTTTCTCAGAGAGTAATTCCTTTCCCTTGAAGAAGTCCTGCGAATGGGCCTTGCCGCGGACGTCTGTTTTGAAATTCCTGTAGTAGTCGTATGGAATAAAAGAATAGATCCGGTTGATATCAAGAAATCCGATCCATGCATCTCCGGGTTCATTGAATGACTCGTTGTAGGCCAGGTCAAAGTAAAAGTGATCAAAGCAGGTCATCACGGTCTTGTAACCAGTGTTTGCCAGCTTGTAAGGGATGTCTTCGTTTCCGTACATATTCCACCATGCGTCGACTTGAAGATCATCGCTGACAAACTCGGGGTTGATAACGTGTTTTGAATCGTCCTCCGTTTGGGTTCCTACTACGAGCTCTTGCCAACCATAGATATCAAGATCACGCGCTCTCAGAATTCTTTTGATTTCCTCAAAGTAATAGCTCCAAAGACCTTTGCCGGGTTTGATAGATGGATTTTGTTGCAGGAATGAAGCGACCACGGGGGACTTCTCCCACGATCCGAATGGAACCTCATCTCCGGCCATGTGAATTGCAGTTAACGGTGCGCCTGCCTGACGATGCATTGCTATCAACTCGTCGATCACTTTTTCGATGAACGCATAAGTTGAAGGCATCGCCACATTCATCACATTGTCTCTGAAATATTGTGCGCTTAGATAAGTTGATTGATCCGCTGAATCGCTTAGAAGATAACGGTTGGCCTATACGCTATCCTGCTGGCCTAAATACTTTCTGTGCCGGTATTCCATCGCCTTGATCGCGGCCCTCGCGTGGCCGGGCGATTCGATTTCTGGCACAACGCGTATATGTCTTGCAGCGGCATATCTCACGATCTCAATGTAGTCCTCACGAGTATAATATCCGTTACCAGCCGGCGTCCCGAAAGGTCCGGATCCATAAGAAGGATGAAGTTGTTGATTGCCCTCGAATGGAAATCCGCGCTTTGCACCTACTTCGGTCAGTTCGGGAATTCCTGGTACTTCCAGCCGCCATCCTTCATCGTCGCTCAAATGAAAGTGAAATACATTCAGCTTATATAACGACATGATCTCAAGGACCTTCAATATTTCTTCTTTGGATTGAAAATTTCGGGCAACATCCAGCATGAACGCGCGGAATGGAAAACGTGGCTTGTCAACAACTTTTATTCCCTTGAGGTCGATTGTCTTTTTTGTATTCTTCCATGCATCCGCCGGAATACTACTTTTCAAAGATTGGATGCCGTAAAAAATGCCAGCACAATCATTGGCTTCGATTATAACCTCATTGGTACCCACCGTCAGTTCATAGGCTTCAGGGCCGGTATTCTTTTTCCGTAAATGAATAACCGATCCAGTGGCCACAGATGGAATTAGCTTTGGTCTCACGCCTAACACCTTTTGAAGTTCATCTGCGAGGTAACTTGCTTCGTGTTGAAAGGCTGAATCGCTTACGATCACCGTGATCTCACTGAGGACGAAACGCTCATTAGTTTCTTCGTATTTCAATGGAGTGGGAAACACTGTCGGTAGATTGTCCAACGGAATATCGGTGATTGAAGCATTGCTTGCATAAATAGCCTCTGCATTTGCTTTTGGAAGTTTCTCCTCCGTAGAATCGCTCAGAACGGGATTGGCGAGGGAAATTGCAGCCTGTGCGTTGTTGTCGTTCACCCAAAAAAGTCCGGAAGGAATATCCTGGTAGTTTGCGATGAGCCGCTTGCCTTTATAATTTATATCAACGGATTCTCCAGGTTGAAGTCCTTTGAAACTTTCCGTTGGATGTATTAAGAAGAGCTCTCCACTAACGTGGACAACTTCGAAATCAGGCGACTCGCTGGTAAGGTCGTGTCCGTGATAGCGAAGACTGAAATACAATTTCCAACCGGTAGGGGGAAGGTTTTTTTCTGATTGATTTTTTAAAACGAGGGCTGCCTTGAATTGGGGCGGGTTGGTTTCGTTGTTAATAAACTTCCACTCCAGCTCTATTCTCTTGGGATCGAACGTTTCCTGTTCTTTGCATGATGTTAAAATGATTGCAAAAAACGCAATGGTCGTAAAAATCCTTGTGTTCATAATCGACGTCGAGTATACGAAAATAAATCCGCCTACGCGAGACGCTATGGCGGACAAGGCCGCATTTGTTGAACCAAACCACACCAACTCCCGCCTACTACTCACTATTAACTACTTACTACTAACAAACAACCTATTCATTCCTCAGCGAATCTACAGGATTAGCCATCGCAGCCCGGATACTTTGATAACTGATAGTAATTAACGTTATCACTATGGTAAGCAACGCTCCCAAACCAAACATCCACCACGAAATGGAAATCCTGTAGGTGAAATCCTGCAACCATTGATTCATAAAATAAAAAGCAAGCGGCGCCGCAATCACAAATGCAATTGAAACAAGCACAATAAATTCCTTATTGAACAGTCCGACAATCTGGCCTACAGAAGCACCAAGCGCTTTACGTATTCCAACCTCTTTCGTTTTTCTCAGGGTGATGAAGGACAGCAGGCCGTATAATCCGAGACATCCAATAAGTATGGTCAGGATTGAAAAGACGCTGAATCCTTTAAATACCAGTTGCTCAAGGGCGTACTCCTGGGCTATCGATTCGTCAAGAAAAGAGTACTTGTATACTCCTTCGGGATAAAAGACTCTCCACTGCTTCTCAATAGACGATAGAACTTCAGGCATGTTTGCCGTGGAATGCAATTTCACATTGACACGTTCCAGCCACCATGAACTGTTGAGAAAGATGCAAGGGGAAATTTCATCCTGTAGCGATTCATTGTGAAAGTCTTTGATTACGCCCACAACTGTACCTTCACCCTCATTAATGATAAGGCGCTGGCCCAGCATTTGTTCCGGTGTCCGGCCAAGGGCTTTACACACCTTTTCATTCACAATGAATTCCGTAAATTTTCCTTCCATCGATAAAAAATTCCGCCCGGCAAGGAGTTCAAGTCCAAAGAATGAAATGTAATTCTGATCTACTCCCTTCTCTTCAGCCCCGATTCCATCTTCTTCTCCCTGCCCCGGTAGCCGGAAGCTTGTACCCAGGCTGTGATTATACTCCGCCATCGCGCTGCTGGACGAGAAAGTTACGTCCTTGACAGCGGGGTTTGACAATAGCTGCTGACGGAATGCTTCCGCTTTTTCGGGCTCATTCATGTTCATGGCAATGACGGGATCCTCCCGGCTGAAACCCAAATCGGCGTTCTTGAAATAATTCATTTGCGCACCGACGACCAGTGTTGCAATGATGAACAGTTGTACGATAGCGAATTGAAACACGATCAGCGTTCGCCGGAGCGATAGACCACCGTTCCTATTGTTGAACTTGTTTTTCAGCGATTCGACCGGTTTCATTGCTGACATCATTATAGAGGGATAAAAACACGCAAGGGCTACAACAAAAAAGCCGACAATGAACACTATCAAAAGCGAAGTCCAGTCTAACGAAAGCTGTAACGTGATGATAGAAAGAATTTGGTTGATGGCATCAATGGAGAATTGTGTCAGGGCAATTGAAACGACAAGAGTGATACTTACAAGGAGAATATTTTCTGTGAGAAACTGAACGACCAACCCGGCTTTGGAGCTTCCCATCACCTTTCTAATCCCAACCTCCTTTGCGCGGTTGGCGGCCTGAGCGGTAGCCAGGTTTACAAAATTCACGCAAGCTATCGCAAGGATGAACAAAGCGACGCCTGCCGATGCGTAGATCATTTTGAGTGGCATCACATAACTTCTTGGGCTGCTTCCATAGTTGGAATTTGTATGCATCGTCTTTAAAGGCATAAGCTTGTAGTCGATGCGGTTGTCATCTTCCGGCTTCAGGTATTTTTTCTTCCAGGAAGCCAACTGTTTTTCCAACGCTTCGGGTGACTGCCCTTTTTCAAAAACGATGAACGTTGATCCTTGATAGTTACCCGACCAGTTCCCAGCGGAGTAAGTATTATGCATTTTGAAGAACGCATATGGAATAAGCATGTTGAACTTCAGTGATGTATTTCCTGGCGCGTCGGCTACTACTCCCGTTATGGTCAGTTCGTCTTTGTTGTTCAACATCATTTGTCTTCCGAGGATCGATTCCTTATTGGACATTTCTTCATTGAAATATTTTTTCGCCAGGCTTTCTGTCAGCACGACAGAGGCTGTGTTCGAGAGAGCTGTCTCCGGGTTGCCCTGGAACCATTTGAAATCAAAAACCTTGGGATAGAAAGGGTCAACAAAAAGAACATATTCCTCTTCGAAACGAAAGACATTCCCCGATCTGTCTTCTACGCGAAACATTCGCGGAACCGGGCCCGAGGCCTGCGTAACCATCGATACCTCCGTAAAATCATTTCGTATCGCTTCTGCCAATGGGTATGCTGTTGTGCTCCAGTATTTCATACCCTCAGCGAATTTTGTCTCCTGAACCACTTTATAGATTTGATCAGCTTTCTGATGATAGTGATCGAAACTCAATTCATAACGAACGAAGATGCTGATGACCAGGCAACACGTTATTCCAATAGAAAGCCCCAGAATGTTAACAGCGGAAAATATTTTTTGGCGTCGGAGATTGCGCCACGCAAGGATAAGATTATTTCGAAGCACGATTTAAT
>DASVBA010000121.1:0-3192 GCA_036376095.1 Chryseolinea sp. | reverse complement strand
TTTAACGATTAACGGCTTGAGCCGGCTCTCTATGCCCAACCCACGTAAACCGTTTATTCACATAGTCTGGATTTGTAAATGATGCATTTCCCGCGGGATTACCACCAGTAACATGGAAATCGGAGAATGCCGCATTTTGATTCATATAAATGCCGCCCGTCAGGTTGAACGAAACCGGTGTAGCTGCCAACGCCATTTCGTCGGCGATCTTTTCACGAATGAATGGATCCGTGGAATAAGCCCCGCAGGAAATGGCCCCATGCTTTATTGCAAGTTCCTTGGCAAGCGAAATGGACTGGTCGGTGTTTTTTGTTTTGATCAACAACGCAATTGGACCAAACAACTCTTCACTAAAAATGTCCTTCTTCGTTCCATCCACCTCAAGTAATACCGGAGTGGCTACACGGGCATTCTTAAACTGTGGATTTTCAAATGTCCTCGATTTTAGCCAGACTTTTCCCGGAAACTTTTCAACCGCAGTGATACGATCACACGTCTTCTTATTTTGTACTGCCCCCAGGACGTAAGGTCCTGCCTTAGGATTGTCTACGAGGCTGTTGATGTTGTCAGCCAACTTCCTGGCAAATTCATCAAATGAAACATTACCGGAAGGACATCTTATCCCACTTTCTGGTATATAAAAGTTCTGGGGCGCTGTGCACATCTGGCCGCTATAGAGATTCAGCGAAAACGCGAGATTCGCCGCAACCTTATCAACATCATCCACGGAGTCCAGTATTACAGAGTTGACACCAGTCTTCTCAGTAAACACCGTCTTGCCGGGCAATGCTTCAAGATAACTTCCAAAAGCAGAATTTCCCGTAAAGTCTATCAGCTTCACGTCAGGATGTTCTGCCAGATCTTTTGTGATCATCTTATCGGAAGTATCGGGTGCCAACTGGCAGACATTAGGGTCCAGGTTATTTTCGGTCAAAACTTTACGGATCTCCGAAACAAAGATCGCTATAGGCAAGATCGCGCCAGGATGAGGCTTCACGATAACCGGATTGCCAGTCACCAGGCTTGCGTAGATACCTGTGACGGAATTCCATGTTGGAAATGTCGAACAACCAATCACCAGCGATACGCCTTTGGGAACAGCCCGCCACTCTTTGTTCAGCTGAATATTGAATTTACCCATAGGTTTATCCCACATGGCCTTTGATGGAAATCGTTGAAGTTCCTCATAGCCCGCTGCGATTGCTTCCAACGCCCGGTCTGCGGCATGAGGCCCCGAAGCCTGAAATGCCATCATGTAACCTTGGCCAGTAGTGTGCATCGTCGCGTAAGCGATCTCAAAAAACCTTGCCTTAATACCTTCAAGGGATTCAATTAGAATTCCCGCCCGATCCTGAACGCTGACTTTCCGCCATAGATGGAATGCCGTCGACGCACGGGCAACCAACAGCATTGTTGAAATAGCGGGATACTTAATTCCTAATGGCTCCTGGGTGTATGGTGATTCCTCCTGTCCGATCCATTCGGGACTATCACCTTGATGAAGCTCCTCAAATTTCTTACCGAGCGTTGCCTGAAATTTTTCTTTGCCCTGGCTGTCCGCTGACTCGCCATATACCGACGGCGACGGATTCTCAGGAAACGCCGCGAAAAATGTCCTTGCATGCAAAGCATCTATTGCTTTAACAAGGGTTGCCTGATGTTTTTCGAAAAGGTTCACTGTTGTAGTTTTTTAGTGTCGTTAAGAAAAGCTGCAAGCCGAAAGCTATAAGCTGTTGGCTGCAAGCCGGATTGCACTTCTTAAAGCTTAAAGCTTGAGGCTTAAAGCTACTTACCTTGCGCGCCAAAGACTTTCTTCAACAACTCCGTGGTTCTGGCTACTGGATCCTGTCTGATGTTCTTTTCCTCTTTAGCAATCATCGTGAACAAACCTTCAATGGCTTTGTCCGTCGCATAATCGTCCAGGTTCGGATTCACATCGTCGGTGAAGGGGATTTTGTTGTAGGTGTTAACAATATCTCCATAGTATTTTGTCGCACTGACTTTATTCAATGAATTCTGAATCACCGGCTTGAACTTCTCTTTGAGTTGAGGAGTAGTTGTGCGCTTCAGATATTGCGTAGCGGCATCCGGTTCACCTCTAAGGATTCCCCATGCATCCTGAATAGTCATGGATTTGATAGCAGTGATGAATATAGGTTTTGCCTCTTTGGCCGCATCCTCGGCACCGCGGTTAAGGGTCATCACAAACTTATCAACTTCGTTGCCAAGTCCGATCTGGCGCAGCTTGTCCTCAACTTTTTTTACCTCGGGAGGAAATGGAATTTTTATTTCAGGATTCTTAAAGTAACCATCCAGTTGTGATGCCAGGTCCGCTCCGTTTGAGATCCCTTTGATCAGTGCCTCTTTCAATCCTTCCGCCACCTCAGCGGTTGTGAGCGGAGTTTCGGCACCCATCGCCTTATTCACGTCTCCAATTGTCTGGTTTATCTGTGCCGTTGTACACGCACCGCAGATGATTACCAGAAGTACAACTATTATTCGCATATCCATTTCAATTTCGCAGCTAAGTTAGAAAAACTCCAATCTCAAAAGGAATCCATTTCCAAATTGTATGCCAGTAAACTTGTTGCAATTAGGCAAGCATGTTGCCATTTATCTCTCGGATGTTTTTACAACCCGCGAGTCCCATGGTCAGTTCCAGGTCTGACATTAAGTTCATAAGAACTTCATTTACACCCTGCTGTCCACCAATAGCCAGGCCATACGCATACGGTCTGCCTATGCACACCGCCGTTGCTCCTAACGCCAATGCCTTAAAAGCATCTGCACCGCACCTGATTCCGCTGTCCAGCAAGATGGGGACCTTGCCTTTTACTACCCTTACGATTTCCGGCAATGCGGATATTGGTGCAATGGAACCGTCCACCTGGCGTCCTCCATGATTAGACACATAAATGCCATCCATTCCACTATCAATAGCTTTCAATGCATCTTCCGGATGAAGTATTCCCTTCAAAAGAATAGGAAGTTTTGTCTGCGCACGCAGGAATTTCAAATCAGCCCATGTCGTCCTCGAATTTGAATAGATGTCTACAAATTTCCGTATTGCTTTTACAGGCTTACCCGACCTCAGCTTGGTAAAAAAATTCTTACCGGGATATTTATTGACCATGGTTATCAGCGCCTGAATGGACTGAAGGTTCACCTTTTGTTTCAAGCGCCCTGGTACTT
>DASVBA010000120.1:0-10978 GCA_036376095.1 Chryseolinea sp. | reverse complement strand
ATTAACGCTGGCGCTGCCATTAGTCTCTTTTATTGTTTCGTTTGCGATCTCTGAAAAATATTCGTGGCTCGTCTCTTTTTCGGCGCCATTCCTCCTCTTAATAAATACACTTGCCGCTATTGTGGTCTTTTATTGGACGTGGAACAATGTTCCTTTCACTGCGGAATGGACGTGGATTAGTTTCGGCGAACACTCTTTTAAAGCCGGCATCCTGATTAACAACACCTCGGCGCTGATGCTAGTAGTCGTAACGTTGGTTTCATTCCTTGTAAATTTTTATTCTATCGGATATATGGCCGGGGACCCCGACATCAGGCGATACTTTGCCATGCTAGGGTTCTTTACTTTTTCGATGCTCGGAATTGTGGCGTCAAATAACCTGCTTTTGATTTTCATCTTTTGGGAGCTGGTGGGGTTCTCATCGTACATGCTCATTGGTCATTGGAATCAAAAACCAGAAGCAGCGGACGCAGCAAAAAGGGCTTTCATTCTTAATCGCGTGGGTGACGCGGGCTTTGTCGTCGGTCTTATGGTAGTATGGTCGCATACAGGCTCATTCGATATTCTCTATCTAAGTTCAGTTACTGGTGATGCAGCGTGGCAAACAGTTGCGTCGTTAGGGATTTTTTGTGGTATTGTAGGCAAGTCCGCACAGTTCCCGTTGTTCGCCTGGTTGCCCGACGCGATGGAAGGTCCAACTCCGGTTTCCGCACTCATCCATGCGGCAACCATGGTGGCTGCCGGAGTTTTCCTCCTGGCCCGAGTGCATTTTCTGTTTACTCCAGCCACATTGGATGTTGTGGCAGTTACGGGTTGTATCACGGCATTGTTAGGTGCGTTGTGTGCATTAGCCCAGTATGATCTCAAGAAGATACTTGCGTACTCGACGGTCTCTCAACTGGGGCTGATGATAACTTCTTTGGGCGCAGGTGCTCCCGAAGCTGCGATGTTGCATCTGTTCACACACGCTTTTTTCAAGGCATGTTTGTTCCTTGCGGCTGGCTCCGTAATCCATTCGCTCCATCAATCGCAGCATCAGTCACATACAACATTTGACGTTCAGGATATTCGGAATCTTGGAGGTTTGAAAAAGAAATTGCCTTATACATTCCTGATGTTTGTGCTGAGCGGCGCTTCATTGGCGGGAATTCCATTTTTTTCCGGTTTCCTCTCAAAAGACGCAATACTCAGTTCAATATTTGTTTGGAAGGGAGATGTAACGTGGAAATGGTTAATACTTGTGTGCGCTTTTCTTGTATCATTCATTACTGTGCTATATACCTTCCGCATGATCTGGTCAATCTTCTTTGGAGAAGAAAGGGCGACCAAAAACCTTTCAGTAGTGGAGCCACCACCGGTGATGCGTGCGCCGATGGCACTTCTGGCTGCAGCCTCACTATGGATCATTGCATCGGCGAATCCATTCAATTTCTCGGGGTGGGTATACAACGGGCTTGTGTCAGGCAAATATTTTCACTTCACGCTTGTCGCGATATTTTCAGCAACGTGGGTCCTGCTGGCTCTGCTGACTGCCTATGTTATCAGGAACAGACCTATCGACGTAGGGGCTTTACGGGATGGTTTTTATTTCAACGATATCTACCGAAAAGTGATTGAAACACCCGCGTTCAAAACGGCAAGTATAACAGCACTGATAGATGTAAAATGGATTGATGGCCTACTTCACGTCGGCGCTTATGTCCAATTGATCGTGGCCCATGTCACCGGTTGGATTGATCGTGCTGTTGTTGACGGAGTGGTCGATGATGCAGCAGGTATGGCCAAAGGGATAGGCTCTTTCATTCGATCATTTCAGAGTGGGAAAATCCAGCTTTATGTTTTCTGGGCGTCTTTCGCAATCATTATTTTCATAATTTGGACCTTGCTTTAAGACCCTTGTGTAACAAGCATAACGAACAAAGTTAGATGCAGGAAATTCTATTATCACTTCTACTCACCGTTCCTCTCGCTGCTGCATTCATTGCTTTGTTCATTCCCTCAACGATGGTAAAAATCTTCCGTTACATCGTTATTATTGCCAATAGCATTCAGGTCGGAATCCTACTGATTATACTTAATGGATACAAAGCATTGGGCGGTCTTCAGTTTGTAGAACATCGGCAGTGGTTCACGCTTGATCTAGGCGCGTGGGGAATACTTAAAGCAGAATACTTTCTGGGACTGGACGGCCTAAGCTTACCTCTGGTAGCATTAGCAGTTTTGGTAATGCTGATAGCTACAATTTCGTCCTGGACAACGGTGAAAAACACGAAGGGATACTATATTCTGCTCCTTATTTTGAATACAGCGATCATGGGCAGTTTTACGGCTCTCGACTTTCTGTTGTTCTACCTCTTTTTCGAGTTCATGTTGTTGCCGATGTTCTTTCTCATCGCGCTATGGGGTGGACCCAGAAGAGAATACGCATCAATAAAATTCTTTCTTTATACGTTATTCGGTTCGATCCTTATTCTGATTGTAATGATCGGTCTCTATATCTCGGTTCACAATCCGTCAGAATCGGGCCGGCTGGTTCACAGCTTCAACGTGTTACATATGACGGATGCAACAAACTTCATATCCGGTTCTATCCTTGATCCCAACAATCCGTGGATGATAGGCATTTATAACGCACGGCAGTGGGCATTTTTGCTTCTTTTCCTTGGCTTTGCAATTAAACTTCCCGCAGTACCTGTTCACACCTGGCTGCCTGATGCCCACGTCGAAGCACCTACTGCTATCTCCGTCGTGCTGGCAGCCCTTCTTTTGAAAATCGGAGGTTATGGTATCGCACGAATCGTGTTTCCTATCTTCCCGGACGGTGCTGTTCATTTTGGCTGGTTTGTCGGATTGGTCGGAGTCATCTCTATCATCTATGGTGGCTTGAATGCAATGGCGAGCAAAGACCTCAAGAGACTGATTGCTTACTCGTCAGTTTCTCATATGGGTTTTGTTTTACTGGGATTTGCATCGCTTACAACGGAAGGTGTAGCGGGCGGAATCTATCAGATGTTCAGTCATGGTATCATCACGTCGATGTTGTTCCTGCTTGCAGGGGTCATTTATGATCGTACGAGTGACCGCACCATAGCGAACTACTCCGGCTTGTCAATCAAAATGCCAGTTTACACCGCCCTGGTCGTAGTGGCATTTTTTGCTTCGATGGGGTTACCCGGATTCTCCGGTTTTATTGCCGAGATCATGGTTTTCCTGGGAGCTTTCAAGTCCGGCAGCATTCAAGGCCCCGTCACCGAAACACTTGCTATTATCTCGACCCTTGGACTGATTATCGGCGCAACGTACTATCTCTGGACGTTGCAGCGAATGTTCTTTGGGCCGTTCAATCTCAAAGGCAACACCGCGACTGATCAGGTTTACGACCTCACGCAACGTGAATATGTCATGCTGCTTCCGCTTGCCGTTGCCACTCTTTTCTTTGGAATATACCCACAGCCCATAATCGGAATAATAGATCCATTCGCGAAGCACTTCGCTGAGTTTGTGCTGAATGCAGGAAAAAACTTAACCTTAAATCCGTAACGATTGTGACAGACTTGTCTGTGTCATTGGAGGAGATCGCAAAGGGCATTAACTCTTTTATTCCTGAATTGATTCTCTCCGGCGGTGTCTTACTATTGATCTTTGTCGGATTATTCAAGAAGGTTACGCCATCAATGCTCACATTCGTGGCGCTGGTTGTACCTGTTCTTTCACTCTTGGTAATTGTCGCTAATTGGTCGGAGCTTTCTGTTCCTGCCAGGATATTCAACGGCTTTCTCAGAACCGATGATTTCTCCTCTTATCTGAAGATCCTGTTCGATGTATCGTGTGTATTTACCGTACTGATGACCTGGCGCAGGCAGAATGAACAACAGCGGCTTAGTGAATATTACTCCGTCATCTTAGCGGTGTTGTTTGGAGCGCATTTGCTGGCGATGAGCATGAACCTGATCATGGTTTTTATTTCACTGGAATTAGTATCCATCGGTTCTTACATCCTCGCAGGAGTTTCGTTTTCGAGAAAAGGATCGGAGGGAAGCTTCAAATATTTTCTTTTTGGATCGACGGCGTCAGCCATGATGCTGTATGGTTTTTCGTTCCTGTACGGCTACACGGGAACCTTGGATTTTTCCACGCCCGCGTTCGCGGGAGAGATACTGGAGAATCACTCGACGCTTTTGCTCATCGCAAGTATTATGGCGATGGCAGGTTTCTTCTACAAGGTTGCCGCAGCACCACTGCACCTTTGGTCACCGGACGTATACGAGGCTGCTCCATTTCCCATCATTGCATTCTTTTCGGTCGTACCAAAGATGGCGGGCATTGCCATACTGACGAGGTTCAGCCTGGCGCTGAATGCCTTCGGCCAGTCTCCAATCGATTGGCAATTTATTCTCGCCATCATTGCCATCCTTTCTATCTCAGTCGGCAACTTTTCTGCGCTGGGGCAAAAAAATCCCAAACGCCTTATGGCTTACTCTTCGATCGCCCAATCGGGATTCTTAATGGTCGGAATCGTGGCCTTCAGCGCTAACGGCATGCACTATATGCTTTTCTACGCCAGCGTGTACATGCTCGCCAACTTTCTGATTTTTAATTATCTGCAAAGCTTTGATGCGATGGGAATGGATACAGTGCTATCGTTTTCGGGCGTTGGGAGAAAACTTGCCTGGCCGATGGTCCTTACATTGATCGGGATGATCACACTCACGGGATTGCCGCCTACGTCAGGGTTTACGGCCAAATTATTCATTTTTAGTTCCCTTTGGGAGGCGTATCAGCTGACAGGAAAGTCCATCTTGTTATGGCTTCTCGTTTTTGGCCTGTTGAATACGGTGATTTCGCTGTTTTATTATTTGTCAATCCCCTACTATGCTTTCATAAAAGGTGGCGAAACAGACCTAAAAACAAATAATCTTACGTTCGAAAATCTTTTTGGGCTCCTGCTAGTTGTAGCAATACTCCTTCTCTTCTTCAATCCGGAATTGTTGATGGGATGGATTAATAAAATTAACTTTGTACTTTAATTCAGTTGTCAATTGTTCGTTAGCCATCTGCGGCTAGCGACCGACAACGCTAAAGAGAAGCCCATGAGCGACCAGATTCTTCATGAATGCGGCATTGCAATGATCCGCCTGCGAAAGCCCCTTTCGTATTACATCGAGAAGTATGGACCCATGTACGCCGTGAACAAGATGTACATCCTGATGGAAAAGCAACACAATCGTGGTCAGGATGGAGCCGGGATCGCCAATATAAAGTTAGACGTTGAATCAGGACACCGGTACATTAGCAGATATCGTTCTATAAAACCCCAGCCAGTAGCTCACCTGTTTAAAAAGATCGGAAAGAAGTATAAGAAGGCCCATAAAGAGGGGAAAGACAAGTACAAAAACGAGCGTTGGCTAAAGGAGCATGTGGCATTTACGGGAGAGTTATGGTTGGGACATCTTCGCTATGGCACCCATGGATTGAACAGTATCGAAAATGTCCATCCTTTCCTTAGACAGAATAACTGGAGAAGCCGTAATCTGGTAATGGCAGGAAACTTCAACATGACTAATGTTGATGAGTTGTTCGACCTGCTGGTAGATCTCGGACAACATCCAAAGGAAAAGGTCGATACGGTAACTGTGATGGAAAAGATCGGTCACTTTTTGGATGAAGAAGTTCAGGGGCTGTTCCAAAAATACAAGGACAAATATTCGAACCGCGAAATATCAGACATCATCGAGAATGAATTGAATCTGCCACGTATGCTTCGCCGGGCGTGTAAAGACTTCGATGGCGGTTATACCATGGCTGGCATGACCGGTTCTGGATCAGCATTTGTGGTACGCGACCCCAACGGTATACGTCCCGCCTATTTCTATGCTAATGACGAAGTTGTTGTCGTCGCGTCAGAAAAACCTGCGATCAAAACAGCTTTCAATATCGACTATAACCAGATCGAAGAGGTCAAACCTGGCCACGCGCTGGTGATCGAAAAAAATGGCGATTTCGCACAGCATTCCATCGTCAAAACAGGTGAGAAGAAATCATGCAGCTTTGAAAGAATCTATTTCTCACGTGGCAATGATCCGGACATTTACAAAGAAAGGAAACAGCTTGGACGACTTCTTGTCCCTCAGGTGTTAAGAGCTATAAACTTCGATATCAAGAATACTGTCTTCTCTTATATTCCTAACACCGCTGAGACGGCCTTTTACGGATTGATGGCGGGAATCGAAGACTATCTTATTAACAAACAGAAGGACATCATCATCGATCAGAAGCCTACTGTTGATTCTCTGGAAGATATACTTTCGTTCAGACCCAGGATCGAAAAGCTCGTACTCAAAGACGTAAAGCTTCGCACATTTATTACCGACGATGAACATCGCGACGAAATGGTCGCTCATGTATACGACACAACGTATGAAGTGATCAGAAAGGGCCTGGATACACTCGTTGTTATCGATGATTCAATAGTACGAGGCACAACGCTTGAGAAGAGTATTCTGAAAATGCTTGATCGCCTTCAACCGAAAAAGATCGTTGTAGTCTCATCGGCTCCCCAGATCCGCTTCCCTGATTGTTACGGCATCGACATGAGCAGGATGGGAGATTTCGTGGCGTTCCGGGCTATGATCGCGTTGTTAAAAGATCAAGGTAAAGATTATTTGCTGGGTGAGGTCTACGAAAAATGTACGAGGGCGCGCGGTCATCAAAACCAACAGAATTATGTGAAGCTCTTGTACGATCAGTTCACTGATGATCAAATATCAGCAAAGATCTCCGAGATTGTCCGTCCTGTTGACATGAAGGCGGACCTGGAAGTGGTATTCCAGACTGTCGACAATTTGCACAAAGCAATTCCCCATCATTCCGGCGACTGGTACTTTACGGGTAATTATCCAACTCCGGGCGGCATGAAAGTGGTGAACCGCTCTTATGTGAACTACATGGAAGGAAAACTCGTCAGAGCTTATTGAGCACCCTGACGACCCGGTAAACGTCCCCCTGACAGCCCGAATTGACCATTCCTCATTTCTTAAACTACTTTTAACTAGTCATTATAACTGGGCGCTGTTCTTGCTCATATATTAGGGCATGCATACCCGGCTCCTCCTCTTTTCACTTGTTTTAACAGGATTTGCCTGTGTAGGCCAGCCGCACATCAATGCTCACGCACACAACGATTACGAACACGATCGCCCGTTGTTTGAGGCGATTGAGAATGGATTCGTAAGCATCGAAGCTGATGTACATTTAATTAACGGCAAAATTCTGGTAGCACACGATCATCCGACTTCCAGGTCGAGGCCACTCGAAGACCTTTACCTTAGACCGCTGGACAGTATTTGCAGGGTCAATGGAGGAAGAATCTATCCCCAAAAAGATGTGACGGTCATGTTAATGATCGACATCAAAACCGATGGAATTGACACTTTCAGGGCATTACACCACCTTCTTTCAAAATATCCGGACACCATCGGCCAGGAGAAGCATAAAGGTTTCCGTGTGTTTATTTCGGGCAACCGCGCTGTTGAACTCATACGAAACGATCCTCAACGCTTGTCGTCCATTGATGGCCGTCCGGAGGATCTGGGTAAGGGATTCACGAAGGAGGAGATGCCGGTGATTAGCGAAAACTATAGAAAAATAATAAGTTGGAATGGCAAGGGTTCACCGTCGAAGGAGGATTTGAATAAGTTAACCGTGCTTGCATCAAAAGTCCATGCTGAAGATAAGAGGTTAAGACTTTGGGGAATACCTGATCATGAGAATGCGTGGAATGTTCTTCTTGAGGCAGGGGTGGATCTGATCAACACTGACAGGCTTAAGGAATTAAACGAATTTCTAACAACGAAAAAACTATGAAGGCAACGAGAAGAGAATTCATTCGCTCATCAGCCATGGTCGGGCTGGGATTTCTTGGCCTGTACAAATTTTCAATTGCGAAGGAACTGCCTTCATCTGTGGATGTTGGATATGGTCCGTTGCTCCCCGATCCAAAAGGCATCTTCAATCTTCCTAAAGGATTCACCTATGAAATAATTTCAAAGCAGGGCAGTACTATGAGCGATGGTCTTCTGGTTCCCGGAAAGGCAGATGGTATGGCAACGTTCATGGCAGCGAACAACCGCACCATCATTATCCGAAATCATGAAAATACACACCTTGATTTTAAGAACGGTCCCTTCGGAAAAACGAATGAACTGCTTTCTAAAGTGGACAGGAAAAAATTCTATGATTATGGTAGCGGAAAGACACCTGGAATTGGAGGAACGACGACACTGGTTTACAATCACACAACAAAAAAAGTCGAGAAGGAATTTTTAAGTCTTATTGGAACCATTCGCAATTGTGCGGGTGGTCCGACACCCTGGAACACCTGGATCACCTGTGAAGAGACCACAGAACGCGCAAACGCGACGTTAGAAAAAGACCATGGTTTCACGTTTGAAGTTGCCGCAACTGATAAGGGAGGAATTGCCGATCCTCTACCGATTAAAGGCATGGGTAGATTCAATCACGAGGCGGTAGCGGTAGACCCAAAGACAGGGATCGTTTACCTTACCGAAGACGACGGCGAAGGCTTGATCTACCGGTTCATTCCGAAGACCGCATCAAAACTATTGCAGGGAGGCAAGCTGCAAGCGTTGGCTTTTCGTGAACAACGTTCGTACGACACAAGGAATTGGCAGGGAATTTCACCTAACAAGATAGAATCAGGGCGGAAGTTTGCCGTGAATTGGATCGATCTCGAGGATATAGAATCTCCGAACAATGACCTAAGACACCGGGGTTTTATAAAAGGCGCCGCGCGTTTTGCCAGAGGCGAAGGCATGTGGTACGGCAATAGCGAAGTATATTTTGCCTGCACAAACGGAGGCGCCAACAAATCTGGCCAGGTATTCAGGTATAAGCCCAGTCAGTTTGAAGGGACTGCCCGGGAGAGCGAAAACCCAGGAACAATTGAACTCTTTGCCGAGCCCAATAACAAAGACATTCTAAAATACTGCGACAACCTAACGGTCGCCCCATGGGGAGACTTAATATTAAGCGAAGACGACGATCACCCGTTTTTGGTGGGGATAACACCCAAAGGCGAATATTACAAACTGGGCGAAAACATTGGCTACAGGTCTGAGCTTGCAGGTTGTGTTTTTTCTCCCAACGGTTCGACGCTGTTTGTCAACATTCAACACGCGGGGCTAACACTGGCAATTGAAGGCCCTTGGGTAAAAGCTTAGGGTAAATAAAAATCGAACATTATATCGCGCATGCATCTGAAATGTCCCTTCGGACATTTTTCAAAACCTTTTGATGAACAAGGACGACAAGCGACGCTGTTGCTTTCCAATACCGTAAACTTCGTCCGGTACGGATACTTTCCAAAGAGAAGGATAGTGTTTCCCAAAAGTGCAAATACTTCCTTCCGGAATGCAGAGGCAACGGGAACAAAGTCATTATCAAATGTGAATACTGCCCACGATTGTTTTATAAGGCTTGCCATTTGATTAAAATTGAATTTACCGCATGCATTGTAAACAATGGTCTTCTTGTTGAGCTCCAGCAGCCCTTGTTCCCATACAACTGAAAGGCCACGGGCAAAGAACGTATTGATCACTTCACCAATAGCCATATCTTCTGCGGAGCCCAATATGATCACGGGTTTATTGATCTTATCACACAACTCTATCATTCTATCGACTGGCAGTTTCCGCGTGGAGTACGGAGCGCTTATACAAAAGACAACAAATCCCTTGCGAAATTCTGCGGGCAGCCAGTCCACTGTCACCTTGTCCTTTTCGGGAATGAAAAAGTCCAACCCTAGTTCATCACCTTTTATTCCCAGAGGTTTCAGCGCAAGTATCAGCTTATCGACATAATGAACGTTGGGAAGATGATTTATTTTCAGATTTACCATCAGCCATTGCGTCCATCCTGTCGGTGGTAGTGAATACGTTTTGGCAGACAACAGAAAGCACAACCATTTTGAGGGCCAATCCCGCCTCAGATTCACGACAACGTCAAATTTTTCCTTCCTCAGGTTACGGACCAATTTCCAGAGTGACGTGTCATAAAGGTGGATCGTATCGAGGTATGGATTCTCCTGAACTAAGAATGCGACTTCTGCGGGAAAGAGGCCATGCAGGTGGATATCATCCAATTCTACTTTCATTGCCCGTATCACCGGTGTCGAAAACACTAGCTCGCCAATTGAATCGCTACAAATGACCAATGCTTTCATTTCTCTTTCCTAATCAGGAAAATACAAAGACTATTTACTATTTTGTATAGCTTAATTTATAAAAGTATGAACTATTGGTTATTAAAGACGGAGCCTGACACGTTCTCATGGGATGATCTTGCTCGTGATAAAAAGACGGGATGGGACGGGGTGAGAAATTTCCAGGCGCGTAGCCACCTTAAGGCGATGAGCAAGGGTGACCTGGCGTTTGTCTATCACACGGGCGAGGAGAAATCAGTAGTTGGAATCGCTAAGATAACCAAGGAGAGCTACCCGGATCCCAAAGACAACGAATGGGTGGCAGTTGAAATTGCACCTGTAAGCAAGCTTAAAAATGCCGTTGGCCTAGCACAAATTAAAGGGGATAAACGTTTTAAAAACATGGTACTCGTTAGGGCCTCCCGTCTGTCAGTCCAACCCGTCACGAAGGAAGAATTTGACATGATTGTTGCTCTAAGCGAGGAGAAGAGTTAGTTACAAGACATCACCGCGATCCCGAGGGTGAGAAGAAGTTATTCAAAAACACAATGTATTTCCGCAATTCGATAAATGTTCGCCCGACGCCACACTTAGGAATCAATCCCGTGAGGATATTCATGCTTATTGGCATTTTCATGATCGCTTCTCAGGGGGTTGCGCAGATCTCACAACCCCGTCGATTTGAAGTGGCACACAAATCATCCGATGACCAGTACACCATCATCTCCTTGAAGGAAGAGGGGCTCGCTTTGTTTCACG
>DASVBA010000117.1:0-4608 GCA_036376095.1 Chryseolinea sp. | reverse complement strand
CAGACAGATCGCGATCACTTCTTTTGATGAGAAATTTCTCACGAAAGTCCTTGATATTATAGAAAAGTATATCGCGGATGAGAACTTTTCCATTGATCAGCTAAGCCGTGAAGTTGGCTACAGCAACATGCATTTCTATAGGAAGATCAAGGCATTGACGGGCGAAACACCAAGCCAGTTCTTGCGCACAATAAGATTGAAACGAGCCGCAGAGTTATTAAAAAAGAAAAGCGACAACGTAACACAAATAGCTTACAGCGTCGGATTTGCCAGTGTATCATATTTTAACAAGAGTTTCAAGGAGCGGTTTGGCGTGACGCCAGGGCAGTATGGCGCTGAGAGTTTTTCTCCAGAAGAGCTAAATCAATAGCCTTATAACGTTCGTGCATCATGAAATTTTTAGCCTGCTATATTTTGCTGGCTTCCTGCTTGTGCGGTAAACTTCACGCACAGCAGTCAGTAACTCAACGATTAAACGAATCAAGGCACTTTTACATGAGAGATGGCCTTTCAGATGAAGGGATCACTTCACTGGTTCAAGATAGCCTTGGATTCATCTGGGTGGGAACTCAATCGGGCCTCAATAAATTCGACGGGTACAATTTCACGTCATATCAAAATGACCCCACATCCAGAAACAGTCTGGCCAATAACGTTATTCGTGCTCTGTGGTATGATGATGTTGGGAGGATTTGGATCGGTCACGATGAAGGATTGGATATATTCGATCCAAAAACCGAATCATTTTTCTTTCATTGGGTCGGTCCGCCAGATCAAAAGGAAGGAGCGAGCATTTACGTTTGGAACTTTGTGGAACGGAAAGACGGAAAGGTCTGGATTTGCACAAATCGGGGATTATATTTTGCGGATCCGACTACGTTTCACATCGAAAAATTTTCAGCGTTACCCGAAGACCTCATATATAGGAGCGTTACTGACGCTCCGGACGGTTCCTTGTGGCTTGCGACAGATGACGGTCTCTTTCACTTTGAGCCGAAAACACAAAGAATAGATAAATACCTACATGAACCCAAGGATGCCAAAAGTATTTCGAACAGTTTAGTTCGCTGTGTTTTTTTTGACAAGCAACAGCGTATGTGGGTTGGAACGTACCGGGGGCTCAATCTATATGATGCTTCGAGTAATAAATTTACCCGGTACATGACACAACTTGACATTCTCAATCTTTTTGAGCCACCAGGGCGGAAGTTGTGGATAGCCACCGAATACGGTGTTGATGAATTTGATCCGGATACCGGCCTTGCGCTTAGCATAACGGGGGGCTACTATACCTGGGCCGTTAAGGAAGATAAGCAAGGCATTGTTTGGCTGCCCACGTTACATGGCCTTCATCAGATCAACCCTAAGAGGAAGCAATTCACAACGTACACCCATTTAAACAATAATATTGGCTACATAGTCGAAGATCACGACAATAATATCTGGATGAGTACTTTTACTGGTCTTTACCGGTTTGACCAGAATATGGCCAATGTCTATCAACATATCAAAGTCGACCCTGGCTTGTCTAAACTGGTAGGCGGTATTTTTTTAGACAAAAAAGGTTTTATCTGGCTGGCTTCCAAAAAGAAGATCGAAAAACTGGATTTGACAAGCGGAGTATCAGATTCTTTGCTCCTCAACTCGCCCAATCCATCAGCATTGTTAGTGGATTCCCATGGCGATATCTGGGTGGGCAACTACACGGATATCATGAAGTATGACATCGAAACAAAGACCTATAAGTCCGTCGATCAGTTGCCTAAAACATGCTACTATTTCCTTCTTGAGGATTCACATCAAAACATTTGGATGTGTACCTCGGTTGGCCTTCTTCGATATAATCTGAATAGTACAAAGCTTGATATTTTCAGAAACGTCCCCGGGAATCCGAAGAGTCTATCCAACAATGTAGTATACCATGTCCTTCAGGATGAAAATGAAACTATGTGGGTTGCCACTGACGGAGGACTAAATAAAATGGCCCGGGGCTCAGAAAATAAGATGCCCGAATTTCGTCATTGGCGTACGTCGAACTCAAACCTCCACAACAATAACGTATACCACTTAATAGATGGGAAGGATGGAACACTTTGGCTAACCAACGGCAACGCAATCAGTCATTTTTTTGTCGAACAAAATGTTTTTGTCAATTACGTTAACCGGGCCGGCCTGCCCGGAAACTTTTCACAACAGAGAAGCTTAAGAGAGCCAATTAATGATGGTATGCCTGGTCGGGATATTAAGGAAGGTGTTTTTCATGGAAAGGGCTTGAGGAGCAGTTCCGGGAGAATCTATTTTGGTACCGGTCAGGGAGTGGTAGTCTTTCACCCTGATAGTCTTCAGGAGAATCCATTTGTTCCCCCTGTTGTCATTACCGGTTTTTCCATCGACGATAAAATTGTGCCGATAAAGGGATCATTTGCAGATACCATGACCTGGAAAACTCCCCTTCACCTTAACATTTCATATACGAAGAGGATTGTATTGAACCATAATCAAAACGACTTTGCTTTTGAGTTCTCATCAATGAATTTCGTAAGCCCTGAAAACAACCTGTACAAATACCGACTCGAACCTTTTGAGAAAGAATGGATAGAATCGGCCGCGGAAAACCGGGTAGCCCGTTACACAAACATGAATCCCGGAAAATATACTTTCAGGGTTATCGGCTCTAATAACGATGGCATGTGGAATGAAGAAGGAGCGACACTTGTAATCATTATTACGCCTCCCTGGTGGCAAACCTGGTGGGCATTTATCCTGTACGTTGTGGCATTTATTGTAGTTTTTCTTTACTGGAGGAAGTATGAGAACAACCAGCTCAAGCTCAAACACCGCGCAGAACATCTCAGTGAACTGGATGATCTCAAAACACGGTTTTTCACCAACATCTCACACGAGTTTCGTACACCCATCACGTTGATCCAGGGACCGCTTAAGGAAATGTATAAGAAAGCGACCAGCAAAGAAGAACGGTCAATGTTGGGTATAATGCTACGAAATGCACAGCGACTTTCCAGTCTGATCAATCAATTGCTTGACCTCAGCAAGCTCGATGCGGGAAAGATGACGCTTCACGTGAGTGAGGTTGAATTGGTACAATTTCTGCGTGAGATTGCCGCATCGTATGAGTCGCTGGCAGCAAGCAAGAAGATAAAGTATTTCTACTATCCGGAAGTAGCTGAGCTGATGGTTTACATCGACGCCGAAAAGATGGAAAAAGTGATCCACAATCTGTTGTCGAACGCGATTAAGTTCACTAATGAAAATGGCGAGGTGATATTGATGTTAAAGTCAAGCGAAAAACATTGTCATGTGGTGGTCAGGGATACAGGCATAGGAATACCGCTACAGGAACAAGCCAAGATCTTTGACCGTTTCTACCAGGTGGATAGTTCACAGTCACGCCAATATGAAGGCAGCGGATTGGGAATGACCCTTGTCAAAGAGTTTGTGGAGTTGCACCAGGGAACCATTACGCTGGAAAGCATTGAGGGGAAAGGAACGAGTTTTTCGATCCGGTTGCCATTGGGCAAAGAACATATAGATAAAGAGCATGTAATTGAGCGGGGTCAGGTTAGGGGGAACCATGAAATGTATGTTGAATCGAATAGTGCTGAACATATCGAGAAACTATTAACCATGGACGAGCATCAAAGCGTGCTGCTCATCGTGGAGGACAACGCGGACATGCGTCATTACATCGGCAGAGCTTTTTCAGATCAATACACGATTGCGGAAGCAAGCAACGGCAGGGAAGGAATACAGAAAGCCAACGAACTGATCCCCGATCTTATCATCAGCGATGTTATGATGCCGGAGATGGATGGCTACAAGTTCTGTGAACAGATCAAAACGAATGAACGCACCAGTCATGTGCCGGTCATCTTACTAACGGCAAAAGCCGATCGTGAAAGCAGGCTCCTTGGTCTGGAGACAGGTGCCGACGACTATTTGGCGAAACCTTTTGATGTGGAAGAGTTAAAGGTAATTGTGAGAAAAAGGATCGAAGAACGTCGCAAGATGCGTGAGCGGTTCAGCAAAGAAATAACCCTTGAGCCCAGACAGATCGCGATCACTTCTTTTGATGAGAAATTTCTCACGAAAGTCCTTGATATTATAGAAAAGTATATCGCGGATGAGAACTTTTCCATTGATCAGCTAAGCCGTGAAGTTGGTTACAGCAACATGCATTTTTATCGGAAGATAAAGTCATTGACGGGCGAAACACCAAGTCAGTTCTTGCGCACAATAAGATTGAAACGAGCCGCGGAGTTATTAAAAAAGAAAAGCGACAACGTAACACAAATAGCTTACAGCGTCGGATTTGCCAGTGTATCGTATTTTAACAAGAGTTTCAAGGAGCAGTTTGGCGTGACGCCAGGGCAGTATGCTGAGGGCGTTCCCCAGAAGAACTAAAGATGGAGTCTTGATGCACCTACGAACCAGACGCAGCCTAAGGTGTGTCTTAACCTATTGTACTCTTTCTGTAAGTGGAAGAGGAATAGGAATTATTTCATTTTGACGATTGACTTAGGTAAACGAAGGCTCCCAGTTCCCGCGTACAGGCATCCAATGTTTCCATTGACTTCTTAAAGTGGCTTA
>DASVBA010000110.1:0-5411 GCA_036376095.1 Chryseolinea sp. | reverse complement strand
TGCTACGACGTTGAAAACTCGTCGCGTTTTTCAAATGAGATAAGCATGTAACCGTGATGCTGTAGTAAATTGGTTTCGACGTGTTGAACTATATAATCAAAGCTTAAGGTGAATGTGACTAAGATATTTTTAGTCTGCACTTTAGCTGCAATAGGAAGTGGCTTTAAGAACGTATCTGTTGCCGGAAAATGAAGAGGAGATCATCTAAATCGCAGAGTCCCCAAGAGGCTTGGGAGACTCTGCTACGACGTTGATGGCTTTTTCGGTGCCAAATATAAGGTAGATAACATTTTGCCATCCGCGCAGAGTCTCCCCGACTTTCTCGGGGGACACCGAGATTCCGAAGCTGTTCAATTCTGGTGCACCTTCTTATTTAATCGTTTTCAGACATAAACTAATTCTTACCTTTGTTGGCTAAACAAATACATTTTGAACTACTTATCTGCCGAGCTGATCGCTAAAACATTTAATGACCGTTGGTTATTCAAGGAAGTTTCCCTGGGTATTTCACAGGGTGAAAAGTTTGCTTTGGTGGGTAATAATGGGGTTGGCAAGTCCACTTTACTAAGAATTCTCACGGGAGAGCTGCAGCCGGATCAGGGAAAAGTGAGCACACGGCAGGGGATCAGGCTGGGGTTTTTAACACAACAGCCCACCGTCGATTCTCAATTGTCGGTGAAGGACGTGCTATTTAGTGATACAAACGAGATCGCAAGAGTCGTCAAAGAATACGAGGATTGTATCCACCATCCCGATACTTCGGCGGAAAGAATGCAGCATGTCCTCGAAAAGATGGAGGAACTGAATGCCTGGGACTATGAAAACAAAGTTCATGAGATAATCGAGAAGCTGGGCGTTCCGGACATTGACAAAAAATTCGGAGAGCTATCGGGCGGGCAAAAGAAACGCATATTTCTCGCGCAGCTCCTTCTGCTGGAACCGGACCTTATCATCATGGACGAACCAACCAACCATCTCGATCTTTCAGCAATCGAATGGCTGGAGAACTACCTGTCCGGACAGAATATTACGCTCATCATGGTCACCCACGACAGGTATTTTCTTGACAACGTCGCTACGGAGATCATAGAGTTGGACCGCGGCCAGCTATTCAGGTACAAAGGAAACTATGCCTACTTCCTGGAAAAGAAAGCTGAGCGGGAGGAGATGTTGAAGGTTGAAGTGACCAAGGCACGTAACCTGTTGAGGAAAGAACTGGAATGGATGAGGCGTCAGCCAAGGGCACGCGGAACCAAGGCCAAATACCGGATCGATGCTTACTACGAATTGGAGAAAAAGGCGTCTCAGGATCTTAAGAGGGACAAGCTCGAGCTTGAAATTAGAGAAGCACGACAAGGGGGCAAGATCGTCGAGGTGGAACATATTTCGAAGAAGTATGGTGACGTCACTATTGTCAATGATTTTTCATACGTGTTTAAGAAAAAGGATAGGATTGGCGTTGTCGGTAAGAACGGCATTGGCAAGTCTACTTTCCTTGATATGATAACCGGGCGACTCAAACCCGATAGGGGCGAAGTAATTGCAGGGGTCACGACCAAGTTTGGCTATTTCACCCAGGAATCAATCAATCTGAATCCAACAAACCGCCTCATTGAAGAAGTGAAGCAGATCGCTGAGTTTATCACGCTCTCAGACGGTTCTCAGGTGTCGGCTTCTAAGTTTTTAGACATCTTCCTATTCCCGCCGGAAAAACAATACAATTACGTTGAGAAACTTAGCGGCGGGGAGAAAAAACGGCTTCAGCTTCTTAAGCTGCTTGTTACGAATCCAAATTTCCTAATACTCGATGAGCCGACTAATGATTTTGATATTGACACCCTGAACGTGTTAGAGGATTTCCTGGAAAAATTTTCCGGCTGCCTGCTGTTAGTCTCACACGACCGCTATTTTATGGACCATCTCGTGGACCAGCTTTTCGTATTTGAAGGCGATGGCAACATCCGCTTGTTTAATGGTAATTACACGGATTACCGCGATTGGCAATTGGAACAGGAAGTCGAGAGTGAACGCGAACCCGTGAAACCAGCAGAAGTTTCAAAACCCGTCCCCACTGAAAAGAAGAAGCTCAGCTATAAGGAAAAGCAGGAGTATGAAAAACTTCAAGGTGAAATTGAGTTGTTGGAAAAACAAAAAGCTGAGATTACGAATCTGTTAACCAGCGGCTCCTCGGATCACCAGCAACTTCAGAAATGGGGGGAACAAATCCAGTCACTTAATGCTTCGGTTGAACAAAAGACCTTGCGTTGGCTTGAACTGGCTGAGTTGGTTGATCAGTAATGCGCCTGATTGCGTGAACGTCTTCTATGATTTCCGTCAAGGTCCATGTAAAATTGAGGTAGACGAAAAAAGAATAAAGAATTCAATTTCAATTAGGACGTCACCTGCGCCGGGGCGTTACCTGCTCGGCTTTGTTGTTTTCACTTTTGTTTTAAATTGTTCGAAATCGGTGGGTCGACGCTCAAGTAACTTGCAAGCTAGAACGCAATGCCTGCTCTAAAGCACATGAGAACTCTGTTGAGCGATCGTGTATTTAAATTCATCTTTTATAGTCAATAAGTTTTCGTCCCTCTAAGTGGATGCTTTTTCTCCTTTCAAAACGGAAGTACAGCTTTGCATTTCCTTTCGGCTCAAGCTCAAATTTTGCTTCCGTATCATTAACGCCGCCAATAAAAGTGTTACCACCCGTATAGGATAAACCTCCTCTCACCTGACCGTTCCATTTCCAAAACAAAAAATCACCGTCTCTATAGAATTCCATTATTGAATTGTCTGTCATTTTATAAGTACCGCAAACTTTGCGAAAGGCTGTTTCATCAGGCACATACTCTTTCTTCAAAACGATATCAAATTGTAGCTCGCTTTCCTTGTCATTTCTTTTTTTCAACGACAAGATCCTATTAATAGACAAAGAGGACTTGGTGCTGGGATCGGTATCAAGGTATGGGTCACCTTTAAGATAGATCTGTGTTATTAAATCCTGCTGCCCCTCCGCTGAAATACGCATATGAATGTGAGCAGGCCGGAAAATGGAAGGGTTCTCGTCGTTAGGATAGGGGATGGGAATAGCGGTTATAAAATGATATTTCCCATCCGGTCCCACGCGTTGACTGCCGCGACATAAATAATCATCCGAGACATTATCGTAAAGGCCATCTTGCTGACATTGCCAAATTTCAATAAGGCAATTGTTCATCGGTGTCTTGGCATCTTCTTTATAGATTGTCCCAGACAGGTCGAGAATTTCTCCTCTAAAATCCGGTGGATTCAAATATGTTCTTATTGGCGCTCCCGGACGATAAAAGGGCCCGAGGATATCAGTTGTAGTAATTGTGTCGCCCGCAAAATGGTCTTCAACCCAGCGAATATTTCCGAAAGCACCAATTCCAATTGCAAACAAGCCAGAGTCCTTTATAAATGTTCTGCGTTGCATCATTCATTGTGTAGCCTGTCTGTCCGAAATATTTAAACTTTGATCTGTACCTTACTTTTTCATGAAAGTTGCGCCCAACGCTCAGTGTTTATGGCGTGGCGGGAATAGGGCGTGCAAGTAAATGTAGCGGAGCGAAATCCACCTTTGCGAAACGCTACCGACGGACACGTGTTTTGCACGATCATGGACGCCACTATACAGCATAACTGAACAAATTTAAGAAACGGAAACCTCAAAACAAGTCGTCACCCACCCTGGGCATAAACACAATGGCGTGGCTGTGCCCCATGTGCAGCTCATTATTTTTGCAACTTCCTCAGCTTACTTAGCAGAATGAATGAGGCCTTGTCCAAGTCAGTTGCTCCCCAAGCATAATTGCGCATTAGTATTACACCGTATTCACTCTCCTTTTCAAAAGCGAACTGCGAGGTATATCCCAGTACTTTTCCATTGTGACCCACTACGTATAGCTGGTCATTCTGAAATATCATAAAGCCTAATCCGTATTTATTTGGTAACGGGCCTTTTTCGGTCTGCATAAGCTCAAGACTTTCCTTCGTAAGAATAGACTTATATCCCAAATTACAAATCATGAATCTAGCTAGGTCGTTTGGGGTTGTATAAATTCCTCCATTTGGAACCTTATATCCTCGTCCAAGATGCTCAGCTTTAGGCGATTCAGTGTCGATTACTTCAGTGGGTCCGCCTTCCATTCCCAAAGCTAATTTCGCTGTCAAGCTTTCGGGAATTACATAAAAACTGCGCCTCATTTTGAGTGGAACAAAAACCTCATTCTGCATCAACTGCATAAATGGTTTTCCAGTCGCTCTTGATAGAGCAAGTCCTAGAATTCCAAAACCAATATTTGAGTATTCGTATCTACTTCCGGGACGCCCTATAAAGTAGCAGGTTGGTATCGACGCTATCAGCTTCTCTTCCCAGTCATCAATCCGGCCGACGTCTGCATCCTCCAATTGTGGTTCTCTGCATAGCCCAGACGTATGGCTGGCTAGCTGCAAAAAAGTTATCCTAGTTGAATCTGAATACCCCCTCAATTTTCTTATCTCTGGCAAATACAGGTCAACAGGGTCGGTCAATTTGATTGTTCCTTTTTCAACCAATCTCATCATTAAAAATGCTGTGAAAGATTTTGAAATTGATCCGGCCCGGTAAATTGTTGAGGTGTCCGCTGGGACTTTATTTACCCTGTCAGCATAACCGAGTGCTGTCGACCAGATAATGTTATCTCCACTAACAATGGCAGCTGAAATACTTCCATCGATACTGTCCTTACCTAAATCCATTCGGAGTTCACTTTCAAATTCACCGATGATTTTTCTTATATCATCCGGCACTAATTCCTTATCTGAATCAGCAAGTTTTTCACAACCTCCATAGCCAAGGAAGAGAATTATGATTAAAAGGGATTTCATCTATTCGATTTATGGTACATGTTCTAAGCGCATTGTCCACAACGGCCTTTGCCATATGACGTTGCCGGAAGGGGAGCGCAAGTTAAAGGAGAAACGACTGACTTGCGCGACTTTGCCGGATCTTGCGCCCATGACCGAACACTGTTTGAAACGAAAACTACAATTTAACCCGAAACCCGGCAATGACTCTTAGGTGTTGTTAGCGCGCGTAGGTTTTCAACTGTACTTTTCTTTTAGCCTTTTACTTTCTTCGTCCATAATTGTTTCTCGTCCACCGTTTTCATTAGAGGTATAGATTTTATAAGGCTGTCTGTCCTTATTCTGCTCTCGTCTTACTTTGTCAAACAGTTCGATATCTCCTTTCAAGAATTTTTGTCCATAGTTTAGTAATTCATTCCTGGCATAAATTAAACTTTGTGCAAGCTTGTCGTTGTCCATCTGTTCTAAAGAATACTCTTTTGCTTTTCCCCTAGCCGCAATTGACTTCTTAATTTTCCACAATGCAACAGAATTCCAGTCGGTGTCCG
>DASVBA010000107.1:0-7822 GCA_036376095.1 Chryseolinea sp. | reverse complement strand
TTTAAGCAATGGAACAGTCGCGCCGGTGAGTACGATCCCCAGTTGATGTGCCTTCATATCTTCAAAGGCCTTCGTTTGGATTTCCCACGACCGCATGAACTCGTTCGCGATAAAATCATTTGAGAAAAAAAAGAGCAGGCCCATGCCAGTCCAGAAAAAACGCTTCTTCCAGCGGGGGTTCTTCCAGAATGCAGAAAGCATCAGCAGGATAATTACCACCGTAAACGGCAAAACAAGAAAGCTTATGGTCTTCGAGAGGATAAAGAACATTACATTTCTATTTTTTATACAGTGGGTTGGACAGATTTCCTACACCGTCAATAATTTTACGCAGGACATCAAAATAAAGAGAAATTGCCAGCACAAGAGTCATCGACCAGATAACGCCTGTGTTGAAGTAGAACGTGTCAATATTCTGATTCAGGAAGTGTTTTGACGGCATATAAAACTGGGCATCAAAATCAATTGGATGGTCTGGGTCCGGGTCTTTGTAGATCGGATATATCTTTTGCACAAGTTTTCCGTTCTGCTCAACTATCCTGTGTGTTTCATTTACATTCTTAACTAATTCTGTAATTGCTTCATTGTGGTAACTTTCCCTGAACAAATTGAATTGCGCCTGTTTCTCAGGCGTGTTCGTATACTCAAAGATCTTTTTCTCTCTTTGCTTGTCGACTGAATTAAATCGGTTTACGTAAAACCTTTTCAATTTTTCAAGATATTTCATGACCTCATCGAAAGCTGCGTTGTCAAACAGTTCGGGTGTGAGCTTCGACAATGCATCAAGCTTCTGATCGGTTTCCTCCAATTCATGGGAGACTTCCCTCCTGACAAGATCGAGGTCCTGACGAACGCGTTGCTTAATCTCCGGGTTTTCAGACTTGAAGTTGTTCAGACAGTATTGAAGCCGCGTTTCAACTTCAGGGATGAAATAAATCTTTTTATAGTCTGCATTGGCCATGACCTTGTCATGCAGGTAGAATTCCCTCTCAAACACGTTGTCCTTAAATTGGCTGACCATCGCCGCCTCAAAAGCCCATCTCGACGCCATTAGATCGCCAACCACCGGTACGGTGGCGGTATTACCAATAGCAGGATTAAGCTTATCAAACTTGACTACAACTCCACTAAGGATCAATTGAGGAATGAGAAGTAATGGTATAAGTATGTATATGGTGACCGCGGAATTAAACGCAGATGAGATGTTCAACCCCAACAAATTTGCGAAGCAAGCTGCCGTAAAAAGGATAAACCAATGGTTGAAAAACATCCCTTTGATTTCAAGTATGTAGTTGCCAACAAAAACAAAGGTTGAAGTTTGAATTGCCGACATAATGAAGAGTATTGAAATCTTTGACAGAACATAGCTGCTGCGACTTAAATGCAAGAACGCCTCCCGCTTGAGGATCTTCCTGTCTCTTATTATTTCCTCAGCGCTAACTGTAAGCCCCATAAACAAAGCGACGATCACGCTCATAAAAAGATAAGCAGGAAGATTGAGGTTCTTACTAAACACATATCCCGACAGGAGCTTGTCATCCGCGTTATAGTACCGGACAATAAAAGCGAGGATGAACGCAAGCACAGGAGCCTCAAGCAGGTTGATGATCATGTACTGCCTGTTGTGGATCTTTGCCTGTATGTCGCGCATTGAAAACAGGTGGGCCTGTTTCAAGCGCGTCGGTATATTAAGGGTTGAATGTGGAACTTCGTTTGATTTTTCAACCGAAAATGGCTTGTAGTTCTTTTTATAGATCGTATTCCACTGTTCCGAAGATATTTTGCGCTCATTGGTAAAGTGACCGTATTCATTGATCACCTTTGTCTCAATGATGTTAAAGATCTGTTCGGGGTTCACATTACCGCATTCATGACACTCACCCTCCTCGCTGTTCACCAAATTGATGCTCCTCTTAAAGTAGACTATAGCATCCACCGGGTTTCCGTAATAGATCTGATATCCACCGTAATCAAGGATGAGAAGCTTATCGAACATTTTAAAGATGTCCGATGACGGCTGATGTATTACAGCAAATACCAGTTTACCCTTAAGACTAAGCTCTTTCAGCAGGTCAATGATGTTTTCCGAGTCCCTGCTGGATAGTCCGCTCGTGGGCTCATCACAAAACAGGACTGCCGGCTCACGAAGTAACTCCAAGCCTATGTTCAAGCGCTTGCGCTGACCTCCACTGATCGTTTTTCGCAACGGGGATCCTACCTTCAAATCCTTCGTTTCAGCAAGACCAAGATCTTCGAGCACTTTCATCACCAGAGTGTCGATCTCCGCCTCTGACTTGTCGCTAAAGCATAGTTTGGCAGCATAATATAAATTCTGATAAACTGTCAGGTCTTCTATCAGGAGGTCATCCTGTGGAACGAACCCGATCACTCCCTCTATCCTTGCAGGCTCCTTGTGGATATCTATGCCGTTAATCAATACCTGACCTTGTGATGGTCCGTCGGACCCGTTAAGGACGTGAAGCAAGGTTGACTTGCCTGCACCGCTTCCTCCCATCAATGCAATTAGATTTCCCGACTCTTCCGACAGGCTTACATCTCTCAGTCCAAGTTTTCCATTCTTAAACTTGAAGCTGATATTTCTTCCTTCGAATGAAAGCCTGGGGAAGTTGCCGAATCGCTTGAACTTGTTGAGGATATCACCATAATAAACAGGCTCATCTTTTTCCCACCGCAGCATACTACCCACTGCAAGTACTGCAATTCTGCCTGACTTAACCGGAACTCCATTCAAATAGACATCTGTTCCTCCGATGTATTTAATGAAAAAGATGTCAGCCTGCTCGTTGTGTAAGACTGCCATAAAACCATTTAAATGGTTTCGTGGGATATGATGAGAATTTTTGAAATTTCCCTGGGGTGAAGAATCGATAATCAGAATCTGAGCGTGGTCAAGCTGACTCGCCTTCTGGCCGAGTACAAACGTGCGAATAGCTTCGATCTCTGTGGTGGATATCTTGAAATTGGAACCGATGGCATATAGCATCTCCGTTTCACGGGATGAAATATTGCCGTCTGCCTGTACGATGTTGATAAGCTCGAGAATGATTACGACCTTCTGCTTTTGGGTAAGGTCAGGATTAATGTCCTTGCACAACTCATTCAGGCGGTCTATTTCCGGCGTGAGTTCGCCCGTCTTTGCGGGCAATAAGCGGATGTACTCATCAAAAACGGTCAAATACGATTCTACGGCAAGCTGGCTGAGATGTTCATCAAGGAATACGCGGATCTGTTCCCGCTCCTGGTGAGTAACCTCATCTTCCCTGGCGACAACAGCAAAAAGTCTAAGGATTGCTTTGAGTAACGGCTCACTCATACGTATTGATTTAGTTCAGGATATCTAAAGATAGCTAAAGATGCCAAATGATGGGAAAAAAATAGGGACTGACGAATCTCGCCAGCCCCTATGGTTTCGTTCATGCGTATTAAAACTAATTCGTAATGTCTTTACGGAGCTTTTCAACGATCTTAGTGATCTCAATAAGGTTCTTATCTGAAAGTACAAGATTAGCTTTGTTGTTTTTGATCTGCTCTTCAATGTTGAGAGCTGCATATTGCGCTTCCAAAGCCTTAAGATCGGCAACCATAGTTGTTACGGGTTCAACCTGTTCAATAGAGCCTAGCATAGTCAACAGTTCCGACACTGACCTCTTCTGATCCAACACCACTCTGATAAGCGGGGTAAGAATTAGATTTTTTGCATCATCAGGCAAAAGGTCTTTAGGATACGTTTTTACCAATCCAGTAGAAATGTAAAGTCCCTCGATAAAACTTCCGGTAACAATCATTGCTGAAAGCTTGTTACGGTTGTCATCTTTCAGATAGTCCTCAGTCTTCTTAACTGTGCGATCGAGCAGCCTGCTCAGAGAATCCTTATTTGAAATATTCTTTTCAAACTGGTTAAGCACTTCAAGGTCGAAAGAACCGATTACACCCAACCCGTCCGCTAGGGCTTTTGCAGCGTTCAAATAGTCGATAGCTTCCTGCGTCTTGTCGTAAGAAACGAGGTAGCCAATATCAGCGGCATAAACACCGAGGTTTAGCGCCGCCTTGTTTGTAATTGATGCGTATTGGTCAGCTTTGTCCCGGGGATTAATCAGGCTTTCATTGAATTCCGCGCCCGTTGTCTGAAGCATATAAGGGATTTCAGACGGGGATGGCATATTGTTTAATAGATCATCAATTTGACCCTGAAGACTATCGGTTTGGTCGAATCCATCAGCAGAATTCTTTTCTTTATCGCTCGTAGACGGGCCGCATGACGCCAAACCAATGGCTATCAGGGCACTAAGTGAGACATAAATAAGACGGTTAAATTTCATGGTTATGCTTAGGTTTTTGGAGTTCCAATTTTAATACATTTTTTATAGCTTTAAAACCACCCATTTATAATTTTACGTGATTTTTTCCCCATTTAGTTACTTTTTGTTAAGTTTATCAATACACCTTTGAAAGTATGAGGAGACTTGTTGAAAAAACGGTGTTAATTGATGACAGCGACATTGATTTGTTTATCCAGCGTCGGTTCCTGGAGGTATATAATTTTTCTAACGAACTTTTGCTCTACAAATCCGCGGAAGAAGCCCTTGGCTGGCTGAAAAATATTAACGGGGAGGCTGCCCCGGATATCATCTTCCTCGATCTAAATATGCCGGAAATTGACGGCTTTTCTTTCCTTAAGAACTTCAAGGACCTGCCCGAAAAAATCAAGCACAAATCAAAAATCGTGGTGCTGACGAGCTCCAACAGCTCAAAAGATCGCGAGCAGGCTTTCTCCTTCAAGAATGTGATTCAATTCATCACAAAACCGCTCAAGCAGGCTGATATTGAAGACCTCAAAAAGCTTATCGTCACTAACGGTCTAACCACTCCTTGAACGCCTGCACCCGCTCCCTGGCTACTATCACATCGTCGTCATCCGAATTCTTAAGGACTAATCGTATCCTGCTGTTGGTGTAGCTGATCATATCCTGAATAGAAGTAGTTGATACGATGTACTTACGGTTGATGCGAAAGAAGATCGCCGGATCGAGCATCTCTTCCAATTCATCCAGGGTAAAATCCAGTATATTTTTCCGGTTCTCACGAGTATGGCAGAAGGTCGTCTTTTCCAGGCTTACGAAGAACAAAATGTCCGTAACCTCAACAGACCTAAGGTGCTCCCCCACCTTGATTACAAACCTGGACTTGTATTTTCGCGTGAGCATTTGAATCGCTTGTTCAATGTTTTCAAGTTTTAGATAAGGCTTCACGTTGGCTGAAAGCGAGCGATATTTTCTAAGCGCGGCTTCCAGCTCAACTTCATCAACCGGCTTTAGAATGTAATCAATGCTATTCACCTTGAAAGCTTTTAACGCATATTCGTCGAAGGCTGTGGTAAAGATCACGGGTGATTTAACCTCGCATTGTTCGAAAATATTAAAGCTGATACCGTCAGCGAGCTGAATGTCCATCAGGATAAGATCGGGTGCCGGATGAGTTTTTATCCACTCCACCGATTTTGCTATCGAATCGATCTTGCTCAGGATCACTATGCCCGGAACGATCTTCTTAATCAACGTTTCCATGCGCTGCGCTGCCTGAGGCTCGTCTTCAATTATCAAAGCATTCATATCAATTTCTATTCAGGAATGATGGGTAGCCTCACTGTAAACTTTCCGTTCTTTACTACTTCTATTTTCTTGTCGCTAAGAAACTCATAACGTCTCAGGATATTATCCAGCCCAACCCCTGGAGAGTCGTCGATCAAAACAGATTTTCGTCGAAGGTCATTCTCTACAACGATGTACCCGTCTTGCTGGAATATTCGTATGTGGAGTGGATCTTCCTCGGAAATTACATTGTGTTTGATCGCGTTTTCCACCAGCATCTGCAAAACTAACGGGGCCACTAGCGTGCGCGTCTTGTCCAGGTCAACTTCAAGCTTTAGCTTATCGCCGAACCTGATTTGCTGGAGAAATAAATAACTATTAAGAAAACGTTTTTCATCTTCAATTGGCACAACTTCAACATTGCGTGTATCCAGCACGTAACGGTAGACTTCAGACAACTGTTTAATGAATTTTGCAGCCTTGTCCTGGTCTTCGTATACCAGGTTAGTGAGCGCATTAAGGCTGTTGAACAGGAAATGCGGGCTAAGCTGACTTTTAAGTGCCTCATACTTGGCGCGGATGCTCTCCTTTTGATAGATTTCCTTGTCGAGCGTGGCTTGCCGGCCCCGTAACAAAAACTCCCTACTGTGAAGTATCAACGAGATGATGATAGTGATTATCACCGAGAAATAGATTGTCCAGGTAAATGAACTTCCAAAGTTGAAACTGACCAATTTTTCAAATGTGATCATCGCAGTGACCACCGCGATAATCGTGTACACTATTGTCGAGATCAGGCCAACAACAAGCCTTCTGGTAGGATATAAATACCATGACACTTTACTATCAACAAAATCAGTTAGAAGGCTGTTTCCGCGCCAAAGCAGTATCCACATTATCAAAGTGAAAAATGAAATCAAAGCATATTCCCTAAAGGTGCTGCATCCCCGACAACTAAAATACGTCTGCACTATGCTGGCAGCAATAAAAGCGCCTGCGAACTTCAGTTCCCTGATCAGTACCTCGCGCGTGATCACCATACAGTTACCTTTACAATGTCATGTTATTATTAAATCCGCGCATTAAAGGGATCTTAATAGCCCGATTCCAAGAATGATCAATCCGATAGCCAACAATGCAATACCAACATAGATCAACGCGATCAATCCGTTGGGTTTCACAGTGTCATTTCCCATAACGGAGAAGAAGAAGCCACCGCTAATCAGTAAGGCTGACGCGGGTATAAACGCCCGTACAACCCAACAAACAGGCGTAGAGAGAGCGGCCTCATCTGCAAGAAGCTGACACAACAGAGATAAGATGACCAGCACTCCGGCATGAGCATGGCCGGCCCGGAACATGGAACTCTGAAAGCCATTCAGCTTGAGGCGTTGATGCCCGCCTGTTAGTACTTGCAAAAGGAAATATCCTCCGTATTGTATTCCAGGTACCGTCAGGAGAGTGATCCCACACATCAGTCTTGCTTCGAATGTCATAGGATATGTTCTAGATTCATGAAACGATTAAGACATCTTTTGAAGCAGTGAAGATAACTAATTGCATTCCTTTTTCATGCCCAGCGCCATTTCGCGCCCCCACTGGGGTGCCAATGGATTATCTGATCTGTAAGTATCGAATTTTTGGAGCGCAGCAACCAAAGTTCCGCAGGCTTCAGTGACGGGAGAGCCAAAAAACTTAGCGGTTCCGTATTGCATTTGCGCCAGCAACGCTAATGCGCGAGGGTTTTCAGGATTTAACGCCGTGGCCTTGCCGAACGCCTGCATTGCCATAGATGAATATTGAGCACCACGAGTGGCCGGGTCGATAGCAACCCTCATCATATGAATGAAACCCACAAGTGCGACGATCTCCGATTCATTGGCGTTAATTGCCGCCGCCTTTTCAATTGACGTATTTGCCTGATCAAGGTACATGTCCTTCTTTGCTGATTCCTGCTCGATGTTTGACATCCTTATGTAAGCAAATGAGGTATAGTAATAAGGTTCCCACTTTACCTTTTCCGCCGCGGCAATACGTTCCAAAGCATTAACGACACCCTGAAGTTCAGTGACTGATTTTGCCGTATAAACCGATTGAATATTCTTCTGCATTGCCTCGAGGTAGCGTGTATCATCTGCGTTGATAGCCGTCGTCGCAATAAGCGAAAGGACTGCTGTTAAAACGAAAAGCTTTGTTGTTTTCATGTTTTTTAG
>DASVBA010000099.1:0-2464 GCA_036376095.1 Chryseolinea sp. | reverse complement strand
TTTAAGTTCCGATGTGAAGTGGTCTTTGTACTTCTTCAACTCATGGATTGCGTCGTTGTATGCTTTTTCTATGGAAGGATGGATGACATCATCCAGTAATTCAAAGCGGCTTTGCGCGGCCCATGAATCATAGTCAAGATCTTCCGCCGCTATTTTGTAAAAGGCCATTCGCTCTTCGGCGCTAAGCCCTTTGTCTGCTTTTGCTACAACATAAGCGAGCTCGGCAATAGCCCTGTAAATCTCTCTTTTTTCTATGTTCATGGTTAAAGATAGTCCTGCGATGGAACATTCTTATGGAAACTTGGGATATTTTGACCAATCGGGCGCGCGTTTTTCAATGAAAGCATTCTTGCCTTCTTTGGCCTCATCGCTCAAGTAGTACAGCAGCGTGGCGTTGCCCGCCAATTCCTGAATCCCTGCCTGGCCGTCAAGCTCCGCGTTGAACGAGCTCTTTAGCATTCGGATCGCCAAAGGGCTCTTGCTAATGATCTTGCGTGCCCACTCCACATAAGTCTCCTCGAGCATTTCGAGTGGAACGACCTTGTTTACAAGTCCCATGTCAAGCGCTTCCTTCGCGTCGTATTGGTCGCAGAGGTACCATATTTCCCTTGCCTTTTTCTGGCCCACGATTCTGGCGAGATAGGAAGCTCCAAAGCCCCCGTCAAAGCTGCCGACTTTGGGCCCTGTCTGACCGAACCTTGCGTTCTCAGCAGCGATAGTAAGGTCACAAACCACATGCAACACGTGACCACCGCCAATTGCCCAGCCGGCAACGGCTGCGATAACAGGTTTTGGTATCGAACGGATTATTTTTTGGAGGTCAAGGACATTTAATCTTGGCGTTGCATCGCTTCCGACATACCCACCGTGTCCACGAACGCTTTGGTCCCCGCCGCTGCAAAAAGCCTGACCACCTTCTCCCGTAAGGATTATTACGCGAACATCGGTGTCTTCACGGCAGATATTCATGGCGTCGATCATTTCACTAACCGTAAGAGGCGTGAATGCATTGTGAACATGCGGGCGGTTAATACTGATCCTCGCTATTCCTTCATACGTATGGAATAAAATCTCCTTGTATTCTTTACCTGGTTTCCAGGGGAATTTATAACTCATAGCTTTTTCTTATTTTCTCCTTAAGACTATCAAAAACTTCCTTGTTGTGCGCAATATCCGTTTCTAACTCGAGCACCTTCGTACGCTGGTCGGTATCAAAAAAATCTTTAATAAGGTTTTTTACTTTTCTTTTATTATCCAGTTTTAAGTAATCGAAATCATATTCTTCACACAGCTTCTTTGCGCTAAGAGCTTGCTTTGTAATGAAGTATTCGTCGGCCTCTGGCATAGTCCCGGGCCCATCGATCATCTTAAAGATAATGCCTCCATGATTGTTTAGCAGTACGACGCGCAAGTTAGGTAGTGGATAATTGTGCCAGAAGGCATTTCTATCGTAAAAGAAGGCGAGATCGCCTGTGATAAGGATGTTTGGCGTATCATTCAATAGCGAATGGCCTACAGCGGTGCTCGTGCATCCATCTATTCCGCTGGTTCCCCGGTTTGCAAACACATTAACGTCGCGCTGTTCGCACGTCAGTCCAATGTAGTTGGCATACCTTACACTCATGCTGTTAGAAAGATGGAGGTTGCAAGGTCGCGGCAGGTTCTTAATGATCTCGTTCACCAGGTCGAATTCTCCCAACTCTTTTGTGGGGAAGAATTCCGAGAGACAACGTTCTGCACGCCTTTCCTCAACTTCCCAAAATTTGTTGTAATTATTTTGTTTTTGATTTTCAAAAGTTTCGGGTCTTATCATCGTGCGCAGGAAAGTGAAAAACACTTCCGCTGTAGTATTGAATATGTGTGTAACACCTTGAAACGTGTCGGCCACGTCACCACCCGGTTGTATGTGCCAATGTTGCTTTGAGCGATATTGCCGAAGGAATAATTTTAGATTCTTAGAGATAACAGGTCCTCCAAACGTAATCAGTAGATCAGGCTTTAATGTTTTTTTGACGCTCTCGCCGCATTGCCCAAGAAATACGTCGGAATGACTCACCATCTTGGGTATGGTGAAACAGTTCGAGATAATGTCGGCAACGATTGGAATATTGTGTTGCTCGAAAAAACCATCGAGCGCCTGAATGGTGTTTGAATCAAATTGTTGTTGTCCTGCTACAATAAGAATGTTGTGAAATTGCGGCCAGGATTCCTTGATAAAGGTTTTTTGCTCCTCCGCCAGCTGAAATCCATGGCTGTGACGCTCAATGATCCGGACGTTATCCGTGTAAACAATAGACTCGTCAGCCTGAGGATATAACGGTTCGCGAAAAGGCACATTGAGATGTACGGGGCCTTTCGGTTCCTGTACTGCCAGATTAATGGCTTCGTTCACAATTCTGTTGATCAACCATTTGCTGTCTGCGTGCTCGTACTCCTGGGGAAGTGAATACGATTTTTTTACATG
>DASVBA010000095.1:0-4292 GCA_036376095.1 Chryseolinea sp. | reverse complement strand
AGAATATGCTGCGATAATTGAGCGTTCCAAACCCAGCGCTCCATTCAGGAGGCTTTCGTTGAGCGATCCTGTCGGAGGCACATCCAAAAAGCTGTCGGAGCAGGCGTATACCATTGAAAGTATCGCCATCAGGCTCCACATAAATTTATTTCTTATTATTTTTTTCATATTCCTAGTTGTCCAGAATTAAAATCCAAGATTGATACCGAACGTAAAGCTTTTGTCGAGCGGCGCGTTTCCAACATCAATACCAAACTGAGTATCAACAGCACCCCCTACTGAAGGATCAAGACCGTCATAACCTGTGATTGTCGCCACGTTGTTCGTTGATGCGAAAATACGAAGCTTAGTCATCTTCAGTTTGCTTAACAACGCGGCAGGTAGTGTATAGCCGAGTGTAATGTTCTGCAAACGCAGGTAAGATCCATCCTCAACATAGAAAGAGCTTGATTGCTGGTTAGTACTGAAGTTAGATGCGCTTTCAAATACAGGGATCTTAGCGCCAAGATTATCAGGCGACCATGAACCTTTAACACGCTCGCTGATAGCGGCACCCTGGAACGATGGATAGAAATCTGTAAACCACTTAGACTGGTTAAATATTTCGTTTCCAAGTGATGCATAGAAATATGCAACAAAGTCAAAGTTCGCATACTTCAGTGTGAAGTTCAGACCACCCGTAAATGTAGGGATCGGGCTACCAATGAAAGTTCTGTCGTTTGCATCGATTGTACCATTTCCATCAGTGTCGGCATACTTAAATCTGCCGGGGCCTGCGCCTGCTTGAGTGGCATGAGCAGCAACCTCTTCCGCATTAGCAAACAATCCTTCAACCTTGTACCCAAAGAAACTAGAGATACCTTGATTCAATCCGTTACGAATAGGGTTGATACCGCGATATCCTGGGTTGATTGTAGTTATGTAAGTCTGGCCTGGAGGCAATTCTGTGATTTCGTTTTCAAGGAAACTACCATTGAGGTTCACTTCATAACTCCATTCAGGGTTGATATTTCCTTTTGTGGTAATTCCTATATCGATACCTTGATTTCTCATCTTTCCGATGTTAACAAATGGAGGTGTGGCACCAGGACCAACTACAGCGGTGATAGGCACCTGCAGCAATAGATCCTCAGTATCTTTTCTCCAGAAGTCAACCACTACGTCCAGTTTGCCGTCAAAGAAAAGTCCATCGATACCGATGTTAGATGTAACGCTGGTTTCCCACTTGGTGTCGGCGCTACCAATCCTGGTACGATAGTATCCAACGGTTGCGCTGGTGTTTCCACCATTTATGTCATAGGATGAAGCTCCTACGTTTCCACCATAGAGAGTATATTGGTTAGGGCCTGGTACAGAGTTGGAGTTACCCATTTCACCGATACCACCGCGGAGTTTCAAATCCGATACCCAGCTGACGCCTTGCATAAAGTTCTCAGAGGATATCCTCCATGCAATGGATCCTGCGGGGAATACGCCATAACGGTTGTTTGCACCGAATACTGATGAACCGTCACGACGAATAACTCCTGATACGATATATTTCTCTTTGAATACGTACTTAACCTGGCCGAAGTAAGATGAGAAGTTCACTCCTAGGAACTGTCCGCTCTGAGGAGGCGTAGTAGTCACCTGAGTCATGTTGATGAAATCAGGATCCCATGAGAATGGGTTCTGTCCAGACTGGTTATAAAACCAACCCTTACCATTATTCAAAGCTTCCTGACCAACTAACACTTCTACACCATGGTCGCCGAATACCTTTTTGTAAGTCGCTGTATTCGTAAACACCCAAGCGAAGCTATAGTTTTGAAATTGGTTAAATCCGAAAGCAGAGTTGTTTTCGGAGTTTTCATATTGCCAGCGCGTGTAGCCCAGTCCAAATGCACTTGAATAGTTTCCTCCTATGCTTGTGCGCAGTGTTAAACCAGGAATTGGATCCCACTCAAGATAGAGGTTACCAAATCCAAATGTTTCAAACGCTTTGTTGTTGTTGAGTCCTTCTCTGTTAGCAACCGGGTTCCTTGGGTTGTTAAATCCTTTGGACGCTGTTCCCGCATAACCACCGAAAACATCGTGTACCGGTATAATGCTTGGCATACGGAAGGCCTGGAGGTAATCATTCTCATCGTCGGATACACCAGCTCCACCGTTATCACCCTGTAGACCAAGGATTGACCGGTAGGTGAACTGCAGGTTTTCGCCAATTCTCAGGTTAGGCAATATATCGAACTCTGAATTTGCCCGTGCAGCATAGCGATGGAACGATTGATTGATCATTGTACCCTCCTGGTCTGTCGCAGAAAGTCCAATGTAGAAACGGTGTGTTTCACCACCACCGCTGAATCCAAGGGTTTGTCTGTGAAGAGGAGCTGTGGAAGTAAGCTCATCATACCAATCTGTACCTGATTTATTTGCTGCGGTCACCTGGTAAGCCGATCCTTTGCGAGGATCAACGTTGTACTTAAGTTTTTCTGCGGCGAGATCTACTGTACCCACCACGCCGGAAGTACCTCCAACGCTTAAGTAGTCAGGCATTACAGGAGTAAGTCCACCTTTAAACTGAGGGTGGTTGAAAGCTGCTAACGCTGCGGCATAGTCAACTGGTCTTCCAGCGGCTGCGGCGTTGGCATTTTCAGTATTTCTTTGAGCAATCCAGGTCCAATCCATAAAGTCCTGAGGATTCATCATGTCTTGGCCATCGCCTGGCTTTGTAAAACCAAACATACCGTCATAAGTAACGGCGAGCTTTTGTCCCTTTTTAGCCTTTTTGGTGGTGTAAACGATCACACCGGCAGCAGCTCTGGCTCCATATATAGAAGCTGAAGATGCGTCCTTCAATACTGTTGTGGTCTCGATATCGTCAGGGTTCAAAAAGCTGACGTCCTGGGTAGGCACACCATCTACTATATAGAGTGGGTTGTTTGAACCCGCAGGTCCAAGTGAACCAAATCCTCTCACGCGAACCTGACTGGTTGAACCCACCTGTCCGTTTTGAATGACAGTTACGCCAGGTACACGTCCTTGCAATAGCTGCTCTACGTTACCCGTAGGCGTTACTGTAAGATCCTTAGTCTTAACAATTGACAGCGCTCCGGCAATCTCCCGGCGCTTATCCACACCATAACCGGTTACAACAACTTCGTCAAGGGAAGTCAGGTCAACCTCCATCGCGACATTGATTGCAGTGCGGTCACCCACAGACACTTCCGTGGTCTTGTATCCCACGAAGGTAAACACCAGCGTGGCTTCGGGAGCAGCAGAAATGCTAAAACCTCCCTGGGCATCCGTCACGGTACCCTGAGGTGTTCCCTTTACCAGAACGTTCACGCCGGGCATCCCCGTTCCGGTTTCATCAGCTACAGTACCTGTCACAACTCTTTCTTGTGCCAGCGCTACTGAAGCTAGCATTAGCATCATAGCTAATGTCAAACTCAAGCTTTCGTAGAGTTTTTTCATAATCATCGTTTGGGTTTAAAATTGATTTGGTTGATAATATTCTGCGCTTTCACAACAGCCCTAAGATTATTCTGAAGAGCGCATTATTCGAATGTAGAGATTTTGCATGTCGATCCCTGAAAAACCGTTCACAATTTTTACGCAAACGTCTCCGCAACCGATTACGGTTTCGAAGCCGCAGCAATTGTTTTCGTTAACACTGTTACTAACACTTGTTAATTGAAATTTGCCCAGAATGGCACCCGTGTTGATTGAGTTCCGTTCTCACAAAGTCCCTTAATAGTGTTATTTTCGGCCGATTTTTGTTTATGAAGCTATTCGAGAAATATCCCGTCCAGTTGACAAACTCTTTGAGTGGGAAGAAGGAAGAACTTAAGCCGGTCCACCCCGGCCGCGTCGGAATGTACGTTTGCGGTCCCACTGTCTATAATGATGTACACTTGGGAAACGTCAGGACCTTCCTGAGCTTTGACGTAGTAGCCCGGTATTTAAGGTATCTCGGTTACAAAGTGCGCTATGTCCGTAACATTACCGATGTAGGCCACCTCGAAAATGACGCCGATGAGGGCGAAGATAAAATCGCCAAGAAGGCAAGGCTGGAACAGCTCGAGCCCATGGAGGTCGTTAAGCATTACACGGAGGGCTTTCACGCCGTAATGCGTCAATTCAATATTCTGCCTCCCAGTATTGAACCGTCAGCAACCGGCCATATTGTGGAGCAGATTGAAATAGTAAAGAAGCTTATCGACAAAGGAATGGCTTATGAAGTGAATGGGTCCGTTTACTTCGACGTAACGCACTATAACAAGGATCATAATTACGGAATACTCTCAGGG
>DASVBA010000091.1:0-4495 GCA_036376095.1 Chryseolinea sp. | reverse complement strand
CGAATACACATACGCTTTCGCCGCCTTTAAAATCCTTAGACAGGACCTGTTTCTTGTTCTCACCGAAGATGGTAACAGACTCGAATGAACCTTCGGGCATGGCAGTTGCTGCATTCGCTTTGCGCTCCCAGTCTTTGAATAAGTCTCCACTGCCTCTTCTCCGGGATCTGAAGATCATTACCACCCCAACCCCTATGATTAATAATGGCCAGAAGTATTCTCTGACCCTTATTTCGGGCACGAGGTCTTCAAGAAGAAAGGCGGATCCAATTGCCACTGGTATCAGCCACACCGGATTGCGGAATGAATGCCGTGCTCCCAGGTAAAGTCCGAACGCGATCAGAAGCATGTGCCATGAAAAGAGCCAGTAGGGGATGTCGGCTCCTACTTCTCTTGCCAGTAGCAGCGTGCCGACGGCCACTACGATCAACCCAGCTATTGCACGTCCGCTACCGAAGGGGTTGCGCTCTCCTCCCTCGACGGGCTGGTTTGTGTTCTTGTTGTATTGCGTTTCCATAATTGTTCCTTTTATGACTCAAATAACGCCACATCGATGCCCCGAAGCCATAGCGAAAAGGCCGGTAAAGGCCAACAGTAGGTGAATGACGGAAGCCAGTCGGTGAACGCGGACCACCGCCTGCATGCAGGGATATTATCACGTACAAGCCTGGCTTGTAGCCTGTAGCTCGAAGCTTGTAGCTTGTAGCCTGTATTTTTATCTTCACGTGTTTATTCACCACTTATGGCAGCCAGCGAACAGTTTGAAAAGGCATTTGCATTATTCGACTCCTACAATTCCAATGACCCTAACAAAGAGGAGTACAATGGGACATCACATCCCAAGGAGTTGCTTTATGCAACACGGATGAGCGAAAAACTGGACCATTTTAAGCCTGATTCGCCCGATTACCTGAAGCTTGCCGCCAGGTGCCAGCATATTGGACGTTGGGAGATCCCCAGAAATTCCTACCCAATGGATAAGAAGGGCTATCTTCAATGGAGAAACACATTGAAATTTCATCACGCGAAAATTGCCGGTGAGATCCTCACAGGTTGTGGGTATGATAAGGATACTATTGATAAGGTGAAGTTCCTGCTACTAAAAAAGGAACTCAGCAAGAATGCCGACACTCAGGTGCTGGAAGATGTAATTTGTTTGGTGTTCATCCAGTACTACCTGGACGAATTTGCCGCCAAGCACGAAGACGACAAAGTAGTTGACATTCTTCGGAAGACCATGAAGAAGATGTCTTCAAGAGCAATCACAGAAGCTGGAAAGATCAGCGTATCAAATCGGATACAAGGACTAATTCGGCAAGCGGCCGCTTGAGTGCGAACCCTCAACGTTGTCATAAAAGAAAACAATGGAGCGCGTTTTGCCCACCCTTCACATTCTTCATTCCTCATCACTCATTCTTTCATTCCTCACTGCTAACTGCTCCAGGAACTTTTCAATCGACCGGTCAAGAATATCAAACACTTCCTGAAATTCACGCTCCTTGCCCCAGTAAGGATCCGGAACTTCTTCTCCTTTTCCCAGATCGTCGAACTCGCGCATCAAAAAGACTTTTCCTTTGTGGTCATCACTGTGGCATAATCGCAGGATATTCTCATGGTTGTTCTTGTCCATCGCCAGGATATAGTCGTATTCAACGAGATCCTGAGAAGTAAGCTGCCTCACAATGTGATCGATTTCAACTCCATGTTTTTTTGCAATTGCAAATGTCCGTGTGTCAGGGATATCTCCAATATGATAATTGGAAGTGCCGCAGGAGTCTATATCAAAAAAATGCTCAAGGTTCTTTTGCTTTACCTTGTGTTTAAAGATTGCCTCTGCGAGAGGGGAACGACAAATGTTTCCCAGGCAAACAAATAGTACTTTCTTTCTACTCATGGATCAAGAATTCCCCAAAAATGCCCTTTCTGAGATACATTCCCATAAAAATTGGGGCAAAATAACAGCTCCGAGGGTTACAAAAGAATAGCCACCATAATTAATTGGGGCATTACTTTTTTAAGTACTGCCTTTTGATCGGAAAAGCCCACCTCTATTTGCTCAGGAGGGGGCTTTTCTTGTTTTGGCGCCTGCCCAAACGAACTAACTAAGTCATCTTCGCTTAATCTGGTTTTCTTTGATCCGCCAAAGGTTTGAACAATTCGGTCGGTCGGGTTTTCCAATCCTACCTTCGCTACGCTTGCGCCCCCGATTATTATCGGGGCGCACGCGGTCAGGGGGCGAAGCGAGTGCTTTATGCGGGATTGTTTTAGATTTGTTTAAACTGTTTCCCATATGGAATTTATCAATGTCACCGAACAATTCTCCCCCTTCGTTTCACTTGTTCAACTCAACCGGCCAAAAGAACTCAATGCCTTGAATCGTCAGCTTATGGAAGAGCTGAGGGACGCGTTGCTGTTATTAGATAAGAATGAAAAAGTCCGGGTGATCATAATCACTGGCAACGAGCAGGCATTCGCCGCAGGTGCTGACATTAAACAAATGGCTGACAAGACGGCCACGGAGATGTTGTTGATTGATCAATTCAGCACATGGGATCAGATACGTAAAACAAAAAAACCGCTTATCGCTGCAGTATCCGGGTTTGCACTGGGAGGAGGGTGCGAACTGGCTATGACTTGTGATATGATCGTCGCTTCGGAAACTGCAAAGTTTGGCCAGCCTGAAATAAAGATCGGTACTATGCCTGGAGCGGGCGGTTCGCAACGGCTTACCTATGCGCTCGGAAAGGCCAAAGCAATGGAACTTATACTAACAGGGCGTTTTCTTTCCGCAGAAGAAGCCTTGGCGCGTGGACTCGTTAACAAAGTCGTGCCCCTTGAAATGTATCTTCACGAAGCACTGTTGCTGGCCAATGAGATCGCGCAAATGTCACCCGTCGCTGTTCAGCTTGCTAAAGAAGCCATCAATCGTTCATTTGAAACTCACCTTGATGAAGGCCTCCAGGTCGAACGCAAAAATTTCTATTTAACCTTTGCAACCGAGGATCAGAAGGAGGGAATGAAAGCTTTTATTGAGAAGAGGAAGGCGGAATATAAGGGGCGTTAGACGTTAATGGTTATTCGTTAATCGATGGGTGTGGGAGAATGTCCAACTCCGAATGTCGAATATCGAACGTCACGATTAACGATTAACGATTAACGGATAACGATTAACGGATAACGATTAACGATTAACGATTAACGATTAACGGATAACGATCCCCTCAACACCCACCCCCATCAACTTCAGCGCAATCATATCCAACGCTTCCTTCGATCCTTTAAGATGTATGGTCCGGTGAAAATGCGTTAGTGTTTCGCCAGGAGCGAGCGCAGCCGCCGGTGAGGAGCTTTCAATTTCATATAGCTGTCCCATTTGTGCGCCGTTCACGGGACCATCATTGTATGAGTTGACGGCATCCCCTTTAAAAGGTTCTTTTTGAATTTGCCACAACGAATTTACATAGCCTTCATGCTTTTCAGGTAGGGTAAACGTTGCAATGGTGAGCACGCTATTGGTGGCATCATAGCTGGCCACCAAAGGCAGGGCCCGTTCGGGTGAGACTCCAATCTTGCTTCTATATTTTCCGTCTGCCTTAAACAATATCAATCCGTCGTTGATTTTTAACCGGTCTGCTGGCACTTTTCCGAAATAATCGTCCGTCACAATTTTACCGAGCTTTCCTTCATCGCCTTTTTTGAACGGAACAGCGACGGTTGTTTGGTCCGTGGCGTTCATCATACTAAGTATCCATATCGACAACCTACCGGTTTCTTTTGTCCAGGCGCTTGCACCTTTGTTCGTCAGTATGTTTTCAGTTTCAAAGGAAACTACCTCCACGCCATCAGGAACCGCCATACCCAATAGGTCATTTGTGCGCGTATCATTCAACAGGCGCACATTCCGGTTCACAAGCAGATCGAATTTCGTTCCGGAATAATTTTCGAGATGCATTTCCTTCTCAAATCGTGCTTCGTTCGACGATGAGGCAACCAATGTGAACGGCTCTGTGTCAATTTCCTTGGGAACAAGCCAGTTGTCGTATGTAAATTCAACACCTTTTTTGAAATAGATCGAAAACTGTCCCCCTTCCGGACCTAGCCAGAAGCGTTCTTCACCGCCGAATGCGTGAATATGTTCCGCTTTTTTTCCGGATGCGATAAGATCGTAATTGATCCATCCGAAGCTCGAACCTTCGTCGCCTGCTGCCGTGCTTGTCATGACCCGTCCCTGATAGGCGGGTAGAACGATCAACTGCGCCGCATTGCCTTCGTCGTGCAGCAGTACCAGATCCTTATGATGTTGTTTCAGGAAATCGAGATCATACCCAAAGGTGCCTTTGACGTAGACTGGCAGTGTAGGCTGTTGTTCGCTATTCTCCATAGTTTGGCTTCCACGGCTACCACATGCCATTAGAGATAAAAGAAAAAGCGAATAATGAATTTTTTTCATAATATATCATAAGATTGAAGCGTCATAATTCAAACAGTCATTAAA
>DASVBA010000086.1:0-3469 GCA_036376095.1 Chryseolinea sp. | reverse complement strand
CGTTCCAGATACCTAGTTGGCACTGAACGCCGGGTGTGTAGCAAGGAGGAGATTTCAAAATAACACTCAATAAATCAACATCAATAAGTCAACACTCAAGGCAATGATCAATGATAAATGATCATTGTAACTCAGGTCATTCTAGCTCTGCTTTCGCGATTGCGCCGATACTAACCAGGTCTACGGCGATGGCGAAAGCACCTCGTCGGGTGATGTAAGAAAACTCTTCAAATAGCAAAATGCCATCGCTATAGAAGAGGTTACTTGCATGCGTAGATGGCCAATTAATCGGCTGTTAGATTCTACAATAACCTGTAAAACATGAATTTCATCGTGAAAAACGTATCCCGCATCGCATTGTGTATTTGCATCGCCTTGGCCGCGCAATCGTGTATCGTGCATAAGAAAACGGTCCATACTAAAACTACTACCCCGCTTCCTCCGGGTCAGGCAAAAAAGGTAACAGGCGCTCAGTCTGCAAAAGAATATGCTCCAGGGCAGACCAAAAAGGAAACTGGCAGTTCAGCATCGAAGGAAGCTCCAGGTCAGCAAAAGAAGAAGAAGTAAGAAGCAATGATCAATGACTAAGGTACATTCCGTGGAAGCGGAGCGTTCCTGAGAAGCTCTGGAGATACTGCTCGGACGGAAGTGTGAGCAATGATCAGTGTAGAATGAGGATAACCGGCACTCAGATCACTTTCTCCTTTACCGCACCTCATAATCAATAAATCCCAGAATCGCCAAATCAATAATTGGCGTATTATTCTTACTTTTCAATGCCGTAACGCCTTTATACCGGTATGTTTACGGAGTTGGATCTATGACAAAGTCGAATACCCTCCGATTCGTACTACCCATTGTTGTCCTTATCGGGTTTTTGTCCTTGTGGCAGCTGATCACTTATACCAATCTGTTTCCCTCATACGCCTTGCCGCCGCCGGGAGACGTATTGAATAGTTTCCAAGAGGAATTTCTTTCCGGTCGCCTGGTCAATGACATCATTGCATCGTTATGGCGCGTAGCCGTGGGGTTTAGCATCGCCAGTGTTTTGGGAATACCTACGGGACTTTGGCTCGGCCAAAAGCTCAACGCACGTCGCGCGTTCGTACCCATGCTGAATTTTTTTCGTTTCCTCTCTCCCCTCGCATGGATACCGTTTGCTATTCTTTGGTTTCACATCGGCGACAAACCTGCCATCTTCCTGATCTTCATGGCAACATTCTTTCCTCTGGCCCTGGCAACTATGGTAGCCGTTGCATCTATTCCCAGCATTTATTTCAGAGTGGCGCAGGATTATGATTACAAAGGTGCTGAGTTGCTTACCAAAGTGACTTTTCCCGCTGTACTTCCCCAGATAATTACCGCGCTGCGCGTGAGTTATGGAATTTCATGGGTAGTTATTGTTGCAGCAGAAATGGTAGGATGCCAGGATGGGTTAGGGTATGGGATCTGGGAAGCACGGAACGGCCTTCGCTTGGACTCCGCAGTTTGTTATATGATCGTTATTGGATTACTGGGAATGGGTATCGACCGTTTATTGACTCAATTGACTAAGTTACGCGGAGTACGTTGGGGTTATGAGAGATAAATTGTCCAACCGCCCGCTTGTCGCTGAAAAAGTTTCTCATAACTATGGATCCATTGGCGTCCTCGACAACCTCAACCTCGAAGTTTTTTCCGGTGAAGTGGTTGTATTGGTAGGTCCATCGGGCTGCGGTAAAACTACTTTGCTTAATTTATTATCTGGTCATATTGAACCGACTTCAGGATCTATCAGACGTGAAGGAATTATCCGCACCATCTACCAACATGACGGTCTATTTCCATGGCTAACGGTTTCAGAAAACATTTTTATGGGCTTGCGTTCCATTCAGAACGCTGAAGAACGGGCAAAAGAATTGAATGAGCTTCTTACGTTAATTCACATGGAGGACTTCAAAGATCATTACCCGCATCAGCTGTCGGGAGGCATGCGCCAGCGGGTAGAGCTCGCGCGCGTATTAGCAGGCGACTCCGACATTCTGTTAATGGATGAGCCCTTCTCAGCACTCGACTACCAGGCGCGGCTTCGAATGCGCAGGGAATTGAACAGGTTGCTTCAAACGCGACCGCGCACCGTAGTGTTTGTGACACATGACATTGAAGAAGCAGCACAGCTGGCGGACCGTGTACTGGTACTATCCAAAAGACCTGCCACTGTCTGCCGGGAGCTCAAGATCACAGCCCCCCGTCCAAGAGGACTTACCGATCCTGCTGTTATTGCTGCGATGACTGAAATACTCAAAGAGCTTGGCTTGAATACTGAAGAGGCATAGAAAGTTTGTATATTGGTTAACGAACTGTTATGAGATCAGCTTTTACGCGAATTATTGCTGGAGTCATGCTCACCATCATTGTGCTGGGCGTGCTTCGATATCGTCCTTGGAGCGATTGGGGAGCGACTAATGTCAGGGATGTTATCCATGAAGGATCCAACAAAAAAGCTACTCGGGAACTTACCGTTGGATTTCTTCCGGTGACCTGCCATCTAACGTGTCCAGTCACGGATTACGCTTCCAAAACAACAGCAACAAATACAAATTTTAATTCAAGAGTATTCACTGATTTCCCCACTGTCGTTAGCGCATTAGAAGCCAAGCAGGTTCAGGCTACCTTCATGATAGTACCACTCGCCATGAAACTTCGTGAGCAAGGGGTACCGGTCAAGATCTGCTATCTCGGTCATCGCGATGGCTCTGAAATTGTTGTCGGAAAGAATAGCAAGATCAGGAGCCTGGTGGATCTTAAGGGAAAAAAAGTTGCCATACCAAGCTTGTTCAGCAATCAACATTTTGTGATACACAGGCTTATGGCAGACTATGGCATGAAGGCGGAAGACATAACTTTTATCGTGTTGCCGCCACCGGATATGCCAACGTCACTGGCAGCGGGAGCTATTGATGGATATTTTGTCGGTGAACCCTTTTGTGCAAAAGCGGAACTTGATGGTATCGGTCGTGTGCTCTATTATGCACGCGATATCTGGCCAAATTTTATCTCCTGCGCGCTGGTTGTACATGAGGACCTTATTAACTCTAATCCAAATGTTGTGAGCGACCTCGTGAGGGGCATTGCTCAATCGGGCGCGTGGGCAGAAACCCATCGTGAGGAGGCCGCGAAATTAGTGGCGCCGTATTTTCGCCAGGATGAAAAAGTACTCAATTACGTACTCACCGCCGATCCTCATCGCGTGAGTTATGTAAATCTCACCCCAACGGACGAAGATCTTCAGTCTATCCAGGACATCGGATTACAACTAGGACTGCTTACGAAAAAGATTCCCATGCATGAACTCATCAGCCGGCAATTTTTGCCCGAACAGATTACACCAGCATCTATTGATGCCGCTGCAATTCCTGAACCGAGGTAATTACGCTCTAACCGAACTTGAGAATGATCCTGAAAAAAAGTATTTTGAAACATCATTAAA
>DASVBA010000085.1:0-6569 GCA_036376095.1 Chryseolinea sp. | reverse complement strand
ATTAATGCATTGGCACCGGCAGTTATACAAACGGCTATGGTCGACGCAATGCCACCTGAACAGGTCAGGTATATGACAGACAAGATCCCCATGAAACGATGCGGCACGCTTGACGAGGTTGCCAACCTCGCGCTCTACATTGTTTCGTCCTTAAATAGTTTCACAACTGGATTTACGTTTGACCTCACGGGCGGTCGCGCTACTTATTAAAAGTCATTTTCATATTTAATACGATCACAATGGATGTAAAAAAAATACCCGTAGGCATCGTTGGCTTGGGACTCATGGGTTGCAGCATCACCACCTGTATGCTGATGGCAGGTCATCCCGTAATCGCCATTGCTCCTGTTCCCGACGATCTCAAATTTGCGAAGAACAGAATAAGCGATCACCTGCGTCGTTCGCGCAGAGAAGGATTGATCACCAGTCCTCCACAACATTATTTTAAGAGTATCAAAATATCTGAAGACTATGGACTGCTAAAAGATTGCCAGGTGGTGATCGAGTGTACATTGGAAAATCTGGACATCAAACGTTCTGTCTATGAAAAGATCGAGGCGGTTATAAGTCCGGATGCGCTCCTTACCAGCAACACGTCAGCGATACCCATAAGCATCCTGCAGAAGCAAACAAAATACCCTAAACGTTTCTATGGATTGCACTGGATGGAGCCGTCGCACACGACGCGATTTCTTGAGGTGATCTGTGGAGAACAAAGCGAGATATCAGGAGGCGAATACCTTTCGGAGCTTTCACAACGGTGGGGCAAGGAGCCGACATTGGTTCGGAAGGACATACGGGGTTTTATTACAAACCGGTTGATGTACGCATTATACCGTGAAGCGTTCTACCTGGTGGAAAACGGATATGCCACCGTTGAAGATGTGGATCGTGCATGCCGGAATGTTCCCGGGTATTGGATGACGCTGGTAGGACCTTTCCGCTGGATGGATCTCACGGGCGTTCCTGCTTACCACACGGTAATGAAAGACCTTTTCCCAACGTTGAGTAATCAAACCGACGTGCCGAAACTTATCGACGATATCGTAAGGGCTGGTGGAAAAGGTGTAGCTAATGCACATGGCTTTCATTCCTACACCGAAGACGAGGCAAGGTTATGGGAAGAAACCTATAAGAAATTTAGCTACGAGGTCCGTAAGCTGGCTTTAAAGTATCCAGCGGATGTAGTAAAGAGGAAATTAATCAAAAAGAAGAAATGAGTTTATCATTTCCTCTTTAAGGGATGGTGACTATTTCTTTCACCAATCTGAGATTGTCGTTATTCAATAGTTCACTCGGTATTGGAACCACGTTTCCGGCAAACGCATCACGGCACCATTGTGCGATCTTATTATCAGGTTGCTTTTCCAGCCAGTCACTTAAAAGCTGCTCGCCTTCTTGACCACGGCCAAGTTTTCTGAGAGCAAGCGCGGTTATAAGCGTGTTTGGACCGTCACCGCTCTTAAAGGCAACGATGCTTTTCCAGGTGGCATCCGCATAAGCGTTACCCTTTGATTTCTCGATCACCAAACCTTCAAGGTACTTTTCCGGGCGGTCATCGATGTCACTATCGTATGGCTTTCCAACGCCAAGTCGTTCGGGCCACTGCCGCGACTTTCCGATCGACGATGATGCATCTCGGAATTTCCCGCGCTTCAGCTGGTCGACAGCTTGCATCAACCATGCTTCGTGATACAGTTGCCGCCCGTCAGTCGCTCCTTCATACGGCAGAATAGTTACTTTTTCCAATAGGTCGCTGCAAGCCCTGTATTGTCTTGTCAGCAAAAGCGTCTTTGCCAGCAACATGCTGATGCGGAAATCATTGGGAAACCTTTTGTTATAGTCTTTGGCAGCGGTCAGTGCTTCTTCGTATTTTTTTTCTTCGATGAAACGATTGATCAGCAATTTACCATAACGCCATTCCCGTGGCGCAAGCTCGGCCGCGCGACGTATGTCACCCGAATAGTTTTGATCCGAAAACAGCGCAGCTCTTGCAGCGTAAAATGGAGCGTAATCCGGGTTGCCGCACTGCGTGAATAGTGCTTTGGCTGCTACCAGGTTATTCATGTTCCAGTAAATAAGCCCAAGATAGTATTTAGGTTTCCAGCTTTCCGATTGGTGACTTGCCCACCCAAGAACTTTGGCGCTGCTTTGCCGGAATGGGAAAACAAGATGTGGCGAAAGCGAATTCGCTTTTTCAATAAACGTCGTTGCATCAGACTCCTTAAGTCTGGTCTTGAGGAACGCTATCCAATAATAGACTTCCGGATTTTCGGGCGCAAGCAGAAGTACCGCAAGGCTTTCGTTGGTTTGTCCAAGTGAATGATACCAATCAGCCAGTTGCAGATAGGTTTCTGTTGAAAGCTCGTTTCTAATCAGCGACTTAAACTCATTGGCTGTTGCCGTGGATTGCTGCCAGCGGTGGCGTTCAAACCTGATGAAGTGATTGAGGGGATTTAACGTGGTCAGCTTCATCAGTGCTGCATTTGAATTATCTTTTTCTCCGAGAACACGATATGCCGTTGCAATTATTTGTAATGCCTCTTCATTATTTGCATTTACCTCGAGCGATTTTCTGGCGTAGGTTAATGATTTCCTTAAGTCGCCTTCCGAAAAATATATTTTGCTTAGACCCGTGAATGACGCTGCCCGATATTCAGTAGACATAGCGGCAATATCAAAACCGTCCTTTGCATCCGTAATATTTCCCAGTTGAAGGTTACTCAGTGCGTAATAGTAATTTGAAAATGGATCATACGTATCGATGCTTAATGCATGACGGGCGTATTCCAGCGCTTTATCGTAGTCCATGTTCCTGAGCTTCAGCATCGACATCGCTGCGAGTGCAGGCAGGTAGTTAGGATCCTTCTCAAGGCATTTTCGGAGTTTCTCTTCTGCGGTGATGTAAAATCGTTGGTGCAGATCTTCTTTGCCTTGCAGATACAATCCGTATGCACTGGTCCAGTCAAAGTCGCGCGGTGAGTCGACAGGTCTTCCGAGAACATCGTGGTTCGGGTCCGATTTATACACCATCTTGTGAGTGCCGATCATAACCCTGATATCATTCTTATTACCGGTGAACAATATTGAATCGCTAAACACACCCAATGGATGGAGGGCAATCTCTTTATTATATAGGGAGCGTTCGCCTTCAAATACCTGGAGGGATTCGTTAATGTCCTGCAAAGAAGAGAAGTCAATGCGCAAATACCCATTCCTTGTTCTGACGTTAAGCGCCCCATACTCATTGGCCTTCACAAATCCTCCTGTTTTCATAACCGGGAACCAATACTCTGTCCAGCTATCAGTGGTTGACGGTGTGAATCCGGTATGCTTAAAGGGTGTAAATGTGCTGCCGGGTGAGGCTTGATTAAAGAGTCTGCCCGATTGAACTTCTACATACTGTCCATCGGTGTCTGACAAAAGTTTTTCCCATATCATTCCCTGAGGGGAAAGCCCCCAGATCCATATTTTTTTTCCCGCCTTTTCATCATGTGGCGAGTAACGGGCCATTCCGAAATTGTCACGGTGCCAATATGCGCCGAAGAAGTCGGTGTATTTTCCAAAGACGTGATAGGATTTATAACCTCCGAAGTCATTCTGTTCGTAGAATGAAATGTCCTTGCCGTTCTCTTTATTTATCTTCCATTCAGCATATTCTCCTTCATGACCAATATATCTCGTTCCGGGATAGATGAACTCAAGATTGCCGGCTGCTTTAATTCCTGTATTCATCCAGGTGTAGTAGGACTGGTCAAGCGATGAAGCGTTGTGCCAGAAAGAACGGGTGGTGAAGTAGGCCTTGTCCCTGGGTAGATTGATTTCAAGCGTCCAGTAGGTCTGGGTGAGCAGATCGAGCGTACCAATGTAACAACTTACGCTGCCGTCCTCTTTTTTCTCTGTAAGGTAATCCACTGGCGTAGCACAATTCGGAGTGTGTCCGATAATACCATAGTTCGCTTCGATACCACCGCTCGTCCACGGTCCGCGCATGGCAACGTCCCGGAATTTTACGACCTGATTATAATAGAGAAATGCCCGGCCTGAAGTTTTCTCCCAGGCCCCCCAGATCTTTCCGCCGATCTCCGGCAGAATCATAACTCTAATGAAATCATTCTCAAGCTCAACTACGGTCCATTCTTTGTGGGCAGGAACGTCTGTATATCCATCGAAGCGATAGTAGGGATAGATTGGTCCGACCTTGGCTACAGGGTCGGGGTCGGAGAAGCCATAGGTCTTAAAAACTTTCTTGTACTCTTTTAACGTGGAGGTATTCTGAGAGTAGGCAATAAAGCTTGCCGCGGAAAACAGAACAATAAAGAATTTCTTCATTTAGGCGAAGGTCATATTGTTGTTGAATAAATACCGGAATGTCACTCACTCAGGATCAAGGTGCCGAACGAAGAGGGGATGTGAAAATCAGGAGTTTCAGATGTCGGTTTCAGCCAGCTGATCCAGCTCATGTTTGCCTTATCGCCTTCGAGTGACAGACACTCGGCGCGAAAAAGTCCCGCTTCAATCTTATTGTTTTTCAGAAGCCCTAGCTTGATCAAAGATTCCTTTTGAATTGCAACCTCCACGTTGTACCCGTCCTTTGTCCGGATGGCTTTCACCTTTAACTTGTCAGCCGGCCACGACCATCCCGGATTAAACTGCCTGTGATATTCGGCTTCGTAATCCAATACCCGTCCGTTCGCATCCAGCTCAAGGCAATAATAAGGAGACAGCCGCTCGTCTTTTCTGAAAAATATTTCTACCCTGTCTGAGTTCACGGCCTCGAGTTTATCATTCTTTACCACATAAACTTTTATATCCGGATCCTGAACCTCAAAAAGGCAGTATAACCAGGTCTTATTGTGAAGCGCTTTGAACGAAGTAGTCGTCGAACGCTTGTTCTCCCAGGGATACTCAAATTCGGTGAGCTTATTTGCTTTTTGCCATAGCTTATTATCTCCCTTGCCTGTTACCATCACCTCCTCGCCTTGGATATTTTGTACGGTGTAGGTCTTTTGTCCATTTGCATGCATAACGGTTATCATCATATAGGTAATAAAATATAAAAGGCCGGCCATTTTCATTTTGATGCTCAGGATGCCGCGCTTTGCAATATTTCCTTCAGCCGTTTGGCAACTATGCGTTCCTCGCCGGGGATCATCATCCACGTGGTGATGTCAACGGAAGTGTCGTCGCCCATCGTTTCGATAGAAGGATGACCATTGCGCAGCGCATTGCGGACTTGTTCAGGAGTTATTTTCACTTTGGTATTATCCCACCGGATCTTGATAGAAGGTACGTGATTGGCCACGGGCGGAATGTGTATCTCGGGCTTGACGCCGGCCACACTGGATGCTGTGTCGTTAATGACCTTAACTTGTTTTTCCCACATCGCCCATTCCTGCTGGTGATCTTTGGAGAGGTAGACCTCAAGCGCCACTAGCATTCCGAGGATTTCTTCCTTATTGACTTTCATCCCTCTTCCAACGGTGTCGCCATTGGGCGGCGCATTCTTGCGTGCAGCAGCAATCAGGTCTTTTCTTCCCAGGAGAAGTCCTGCGCTTTGTGGACCTCTGATTCCTTTTCCACCCGAGAAGCAAACCAGGTCGAATCCCATTTGTGTGTATTTCCAAAAGTTCTCCACTGGTGGGACATCGGCAGCGCAATCATTGAACGTGGGTATATTATACTTCTTGCCGATAGCGACAAATTCTTCGTCCTTAACCTTCCCCAGAGGATTGCCCGTGTTGAGGAACCATAACATGGCCGTCTTTTCATTGATAGCGGCTTCCAGTTCTTTCCGCGTCTCTACCTGTATTATTTCCGCACCACAATTCCGGATCGCATGCGCATATCCGACCCAGTGTGACTTTTGCATGATTACTTCCGTTTTCATTCCGGTCATATCGGTGGGTATGCTTTGAACCTTTTTTGGATCTCCTCCCGTAAGCACGGCAGCGGTTCCAAGAGTGATTGCTGAAGCTGCCCCTGCCGACACCATCGCCGCTTCACATTTCAAAAGTTCAGCGATTCGTTCGCCGACTTTATCCTGCAAATCTTCAAGTCGCACGAACTGAAGTGCGGCATAGTTTATTGCCTTTACCACTTCGGGATGAGGAAGCGAAGCGGTAAGCATAGTGTAAGTTCCAGCTGCATTAATGAAAGTCCGAAGTCCGAGTTCCTTGAAATAATCTCTTTCAAAGTCCTTTTCAGTTGAATTCGCGATCGCATCGGGCCCGTTCAGACCTCCGATCAGGGGCAGTGTAATTAATCCTTTTAGTAGATCTCTCCGGTTTGTCATGACTGTGGTTTTTAAGAGACGTGGGTAATTTTTAAACCTGTTTTATGTAATGTGACTGAGTTTCTTCTACGATTTGCTGCCCTAAAATGCTACCAACTACAAAACTTAATGAAAATTCCTGACGGTTGGGTCCCAGGTGATATCATTCGTTTGAAGTCATTTTTCAATCGAAAGAAGTCATTTTGGCCCGGGAAGGGGGTGTGTGTGCGTGTGCGCACACAAAATTAGTGTGTGCGGATACATTAGTTAAATTTACTTGCTTTTTTGTTAACCT
>DASVBA010000080.1:0-3986 GCA_036376095.1 Chryseolinea sp. | reverse complement strand
ATCATTGGTTTTGCTCCACTCTTCGCAAGTACTAATTGTGCCCACTGGGTTGGTCCAAACTCTGAGATCGCAGTAAGCGTCATACATACGCACATGAAAATGAAAAGCGGCGTAGCCATCGCGGAGAGGTTTCCCACAAGAGAAGCAACCTCCTTCTTAGATTCAGGAAATGCCTGACCGAAGAACATATACGCGTAGATAAGTGTGGGGATCATAATGACCCAGATCTGTGCTTGCCATCCCATCTCCATTTGAGTCATGAACTCCGAAATAAGACTTCCAAGCACTATACCTCCCGGAAACCACATGTGGAAACGGTTAAGCAATGTATTCATCGTTTTGCCCGTGTACATGGTAGCAATCATCGGGTTACACGCTGCTTCGGTACATCCATTACCAAGACCGATAAATAGTGTGGAGATCAATAGTCCGGTATACCCGCCGGAATATATGGTGAGCAGAATTCCGAGTGTGTGTGCAACAAAGGCAAACATCATAATTCTTTTAGGGCCTATCGCCGTATAGAATATCCCACCCAGCACCATAGAGATAGGGAATCCAAAAAAGAACATGGAGTTAATAAATCCAAGCTGTGTAGCCGTAAGTTGGAATGTGTCCGCCAGTTGGGGCAAAATCCCGGCCCTTATACTGAAGGAAAAGGCGGTGGTGATCAAGGCAAAACAACTTCCGTAAAAAAGTCGTTTGGGGTTAAGATTTTCCATGGATCAAGGTTTAAGGTTATAGGTTGTTAATATGCAGTGAATTTAAATCTTCCGCAAGAGGGTGCCGTCGAAAAAAAACCATTGCAACGGATTGCAATCTACAAGAAATGGGGAAAATCCGTTAATCGTTATCCGTTAATGGTAGTGTGAGTGTGGGTTACCCCACACGCCATGCGGGCAATACAAACACGCAAGGAACCTATCTCAACTCGCCATGTCCGGCACTGTCCCTATTTCCCTATCTCCTTATCTCCCCATTTCCCAATCCCCACCATCCTACAATTCAAAAGTAAATCCTTTCTCTATCAGACTATTATAGGTCTTTCGGTCGAACCGAAACAGACTGGCTGCGCGGTGGGAGACGGCGGTTTGTTTTTCCTTACACGGTTCCAACAAGTTCATCTTCATAAGCTTGCGGCGGAAATTCGGCTTGTCGAGCTTCTTGTCCAGGATAGCTTCGTAAAGTTCCTGTAGTTGAAGCAGGGTGAATTTTTTTGGGATAAGGTTAAATCCAATAGGCTCATGTCGCACCTTGTGCTTTAAATAACTCAATCCTTCCTGTAGTATCCGTTGATGATCATAGGGAAGGGCTGGCACTTCGCTCATCTTAAACCATTGCGCATCTGCAGCCGTGAAGCCTGCGTGAAGCGTGTAGTTTTCAGGTTTAACCAGGGCGTAATACGCTATAGTTATAACTCGCTTTGTTGGATAGCGGTTTACATCGCCAAATGCTTTCAGCTGCTCCAGGTAAACATTCGAAACACCTGTAAGATCTTTCAGAATGCGTGTAGCGGACTCGTCTATGCTTTCATTGTATTGAATCCATCCGCCGGGTAACGCCCATTTTCCTTTGCTGATACCTTCGCCATGCTGAACTAACAGGATATCGAGTTCATTTTTTTTGAATCCGAAGATCAAACAATCAATCGAAAGGGCGTCGATAAGGTCTCCGGGCTGTTTATCCATGTCAAATTGTTAATCGTTAATCGTTAATTGTTAACCGCTAACCGTTAACCGTTACATGTTAACCGTGGGCAGGGGCATGTGTGTGAAAGAAAGCCCGAATTCCATTTTCCTGGCTTGTATTTCATAGTTACCTTCGTTTTAATCACACGTCTAGTCAAAAATAAATCGGGATAGCTTGTAGTCAAATGTACTATAAGTTATATCTTTACCCAACCTTCACTCGATTGTAATTATAAAAAATATGAAAGAATACCTGTTGGGGTATGATCTTGGTAGTTCTTCAGTCAAAGCATCGCTAATTGATATTGCCAGCGGCCTGGCCGTTGCAGCGGCTCAATCGCCATCGGAGGAAATGCCGATGATCGCCCTACGTTCCGGATGGGCAGAACAAGATCCGGGGTTGTGGTGGGAACATGCCGTCAAAGCCCTGGAAAGTTGTCTGAAGAAAGCAAAGGCAAATCCTGCCGAAGTGATAGCCATCGGAATCTCGTACCAAATGCACGGTCTCGTGTGTGTCGACAAGAACTTCACCGTATTGCGGCCATCGATTATCTGGTGCGATAGCCGGGCCGTTGATATCGGCAAGACAGCGTTTAAGAATCTAGGGGAGGGCTATGCGCTCCAGCACCTTCTCAACTCACCGGGAAACTTTACGGCGTCGAAACTACGATGGGTAAAAGAAAATGAGCCAGAGCTATTTGCACGCATCTATAAAATCATGCTACCCGGAGACTTCCTTGCCATGAAACTCACTGGCGACGTCGTCACTACCGCATCGGGACTTTCAGAAGGAATGTTCTGGGATTACCAGTCAGCGTCACCCTCCGAGAAGCTGCTGGACCTTTATGGGATACCGTCATCCATGATTGCGACCCAGGTTCCTACTTTTTCCGTCCAGGGCAAAGTATCGAAAGAGGCTGCTTCAAAGCTTGGACTTAAGGAAGGAACGCCAGTAAGTTATCGCGCCGGCGATCAGCCTAACAATGCCTATTCGTTAAATGTCTTGCATCCAGGTGAGACTGCTGCTACGGCTGGAACATCAGGAGTGATCTATAGTGTAACGGACAAAAATGCATTTGATCCGAAATCGCGCGTAAATACCTTTATCCACGTCAACGACGGAAAGCCGTCAAAGAGAAACGGGGTGCTGTTGTGCATCAACGGAACAGGTATCCTCAACAGCTGGCTGAGAAAGCAATCAACTGGACCTGGATCGCCCTTTGATTATGAGCATATCAATGCCGTTGCGGCTGAGGCTCCACTAGGCTCCGATGGATTAATTGTTCTACCTTTTGGAAACGGAGCAGAACGCGTGCTGGAAGACAAGAACATAAATGCATCCTTCCATGGATTGAACTTCAACCGCCATGGTCAGGCACACATGTTCAGGGCTGCTCAGGAAGGAATTGTTTTCGCACTGAAATACGGCTTCAACGTACTGAAGGGAATGGGACTGGAAACAAAGGTCATTCGCGCGGGTAATGCAAACATGTTCTTAAGCCCTCTATTCAGGAAGGCGTTCGTAAATACCATTAATGCACGACTGGAACTCTACGACACAGATGGGGCAAAAGGTGCTGCAATCGGGGCTGGAGTCGGTGCAGGTGTCTACGGATCTTTCGAAGAAGCATTCAGCTCATTAAAAATATTGAGGACGGAGGAGCCGGATACCAAATCACTTGCAGAGTATTCGGACGTTTATGGCAAATGGGAAGCAGTACTGAACAAACAAATTAGCGCAACTTAATTTTTTTTAATAACCACTTTATTTATGAAAGCTACACTAGGCAACAGGGAATACTTCAAGGGTGTTAAACCTATTAAGTACGAAGGTCCTGAATCCGACAACCCGCTGGCGTTTAAGTATTACAACGCAAAGCAGAAGGTCGGAAAGAAAACGATGCTGGAGCATTTCCGCTTCGCAATAGCATACTGGCACACCTTCTGCGGTACCGGCGGAGATCCTTTTGGACCAGGTACAAAAAACTTTCCCTGGAATCAGAGCTCAGATGCGGTGCAACGCGGCTACGACAAAATGGACGCTGCATTCGAATTTATCACAAAAATAGGAGCGCCGTTTTACTGCTTCCATGATTACGACCTTGTTGATGAAGCACCAACGTTGAAAGAATCCGAAAAACGTCTTCAAAAGATGGTTGACTATGCCCAGCAGAAACAACGTGCATCTGGCGTAAAACTCTTGTGGGGAACAGCGAATATGTTCTCGAATCCCCGTTACATGAATGGAGCTTCCACTAATCCCGATTTTAATGCGGTGTGTTGGGCCGGAGCTCAGGT
>DASVBA010000341.1:0-4335 GCA_036376095.1 Chryseolinea sp. | reverse complement strand
GGGATTCCTAGGCGTAGTCCATTCCAGCGTAGTTGCGTTCCAAGGGTTGGCCGAAGCCATACGGCCACGGAACATGCTATAGAAGAAGTTAAACAGGAATATGAACTGAGCTGCCAGTGTAATGATCGCAGCAACACTGACCAGCATATTCAAATCTGCGAAGCCGCTGAAGGCATCAAAGTTCGTCCATGAATAGTATCTTCTGGGGAAGCCCGCAATACCAATGTAATGCATCGGGAAGAACACGAGGTACACGCCCACAAAGGTGAGCCAGAAGTGGATATAACCTAATTTATTGTCCATCATCCTTCCAAACATCTTAGGGAACCAATGATACACGCCCGCCATCATACCGAAGAACGATGCGCTACCCATAACAAGGTGGAAGTGAGCAACCACAAAATAGGTATCGTGCAGTTGAATATCTATCGCAGAGTTACCAAGGAATATCCCGGTAATACCACCCGTGAGGAAGAACGATACCAAGCCGATCGAAAAAAGCATGCCTGGTGTAAATCGGATATTACCTTTCCATAGCGTCGTCACATAGTTAAAGATCTTTACAGCTGATGGCACGGCTATTATCAATGTCAGTAGCATGAAGATCGAACCCAGGAACGGATTCATTCCCGTCACGAACATATGGTGCGCCCAAACTATAAATGATAATATTGCGATGAACAGCATTGAGCCGATCATGGCTTTGTAACCGAAGATCGGCTTACGCGAATTGGTAGCTATGATCTCGGATGAAAGACCTAAAGCGGGCAAAAGCACGATGTACACCTCGGGGTGACCCAGAAACCAGAACAAGTGCTGGAACAGGATGGGACTACCTCCGTCGTGCGCAAGCGCTTCACCGCCGATATAAATGTCTGAAAGGTAAAAGCTTGTACCAAAACTGCGGTCAAAGATCAACAACAGCGCTGCAGCAAACAATACAGGGAATGAAAGAACACCGATAATAGCGGTAAAGAAAAATGCCCATATCGTCAACGGCAACCGTGTAAAGGACATTCCTCGTGTTCTAAGGTTGATCACGGTCGTGATGTAATTAATACCTCCAAGCAGTGAGCTTACGATAAACAACGCCATCGCTACCAGCCAGAGTGTCATTCCGAGGCCCGAACCTTTAATCGCCTGTGGCAATGCGCTTAACGGAGGATAGATTGTCCATCCGCCGCCCGCCGGTCCTGTTTCAAGGAACAATGAAGTGAACATTGTAACACTTGAAAGAAAAAAGAACCAGTAGGATAGCATGTTCATAAAACCGGAGGCCATATCTCTTGCCCCTACCTGAAGAGGTATGAGGAAGTTGGAAAATGTACCGCTCAATCCCGCCGTAAGAACGAAGAAGACCATGATCGTGCCGTGCATGGTGACCAGTGCCAGGTAAAATTCCGGATCAAGTTTTCCTTCAGTTGTTATCCACTCTCCGAGGATCGGTCTTAACCACTCCAGGCTCATATCGGGAAATCCAAGCTGCAAGCGGAAGATCACTGACAGTATCCCTCCAAGCAGCGCCCAGAAAATACCCGTAATAAGAAACTGCTTAGCAATTATCTTATGGTCTTCGCTGAAGATGTACTGTCTCCAAAAATTCGTTTCATGGTGCCCATGGTCATCGTGCTCGTCGTGGTGATGAACATCGTGATGGGTGTGAATATCTGTCGTTGCCATGTCGTTGATAAATCTTTTTAATTCCTCTTATTCGTTTACCTCAGCCACAGAAGCTCCCGGATCCCGCTGCATTCCCGCCTTGATCATCGCAGCTTCCTTCAATGCATTCGGTACTTTCTTCAAATAGTCCGGGTTCTGTTTTAACCATGCTTCCTGTGAAGCCTTCCATTTCTCATAAGTCTCCTGATCGTCCACTACGACAATCATTTTCATAGAAAAGTGTCCACGGCCGCAGATTTCAGTACAAGCCATTTCATAATTGAAGTTTTGATTGTTCAACTCATCCCTCATTTGCTGAGTAGTCTTCGTTACCTTGAACTTGAATTGTGTTGGCATGCCAGGTACTGCATCCATCTTAACGCGGAAATGGGGAAGAAAAACGCTGTGCAAAACATCTTTGGCCCTGATCTTCAGCAGAATTTCCTTATCGACGGGCAAATGCAATTCAAGAGACTTAAAGTCATCAAACGAATTCTTGTCCGTCAGGTCCAATCCAAATTCGTTCCCAAAATTGTCAATCAACTTGTAATCAACTTTACCCAATTCTTTGTCTTTGACACCTGGATAACGGACTGTCCATGCGAACTGCTGACCGATAACTTCAACCAATTCAGCCTCCTTCGAAGCCGGGCTGGTGATGTCGTTCCATGCACGAAGACCTGTAAATATCAGAACGGCCAGCACGATTGCCGGAATTATTGTCCACGCTAATTCAAGATAATGATTGTCAGGAAAGAACTTCGCTTTTCTTCCTTCCTGGTACTGATACTGATAGATGAAAATAAACATTACGATACTGATGATCACAAACGCCACTACCGTAACACCCATGGTGATCCAAAACAATAAGTCGGTGTGAGCACCATGCTCCGACGCTATTGGAAGGTTGTAGCTATCAAAGTGAACGATTGAATACCAGAAGAACCACCCCAGGCTTCCAATCATGAAGACGATAAAAAGGGCGGCGTTTACCTTGTTCGCTGTGCCTATTTTCTCATCGTCGTGTCCCTTCGCGATGCTAACAAGGCGGCTGACTCTGTAGATCATGTATAAGATCGCCAGAACCAGAACAACACCGAGAAAAATAATCAAACTCGTCATATCAGTTTCTATAGATTAAATGTGGTGATGCAGACTCTCTTCTAACATTGGATCGTTCTTTCCGAACAGTGGCAGTTTTGTCAAACTCGTCAGGGCTACAAACAGGAATGCTGACAGGAATATCAACGCTGTGCCGATCTCAATAAATCCAAGTGCTCCGTCATGTTGCATCACTCCAGGTGTTACCATATTATAAAAGTCAAACCAATGACCAATAATTATGATAGGGCAAACAAGCTTCAACGTTGAAAGTTGACGTTTTGAATCCCTGGTCATCAACAATAAGAAGGGCAGAACAAAGTTAAGAATAATGTTCGTGTAAAAAATCCAGCCATAGGGACTGTTTTTCATGCGTTCAACAAAATAGACGGTTTCCTCAGGAATATGCGCGTAATAGATCAGAAGGAACTGGCCGAACCATATGTACGTCCAGAAAATCGAAAATGCCCACACAAATTTCCCGAGATCGTGCATATGATTCGAGTTTACGATCTTTAAATATCCGGCATCCTTTAAGAAAGCAACAATCAATGTAATCATAGCCAGGCCCGTGACCCACCAGCTTGCAAATACATACCAGCCGAACATTGTGCTGAACCAGTGTGTATCGATGCTCATGACCCAATCCCACGCTGCTATTGAAGAGCTTACTCCAAAGAAAATCAAAAACACGGTGGATAACACCTGATTATTGTGCCAGTATTTGGTTGATGCGTCGATATCTTCCGCAAGCATATTCTTTCGGATCTGAACGAGAAACCAGTACCATACCCCGAAAAACAAAACCATCCGGAAGATGAAAAAGACCGGAAATGTGCCACCGTGAAGAGGCCAGAAAAAGAAAGGTGCCTTTTTCTTAATAATTTCGTCGCCCCCTGACTCCTGATACAGGCTTGAGTGTGTCCAGTGAAACACATCACCGCTTGTTACGAACCAAAGCACGAGCGTTAAAATTCCGGCGATCGGAAGCCACGTCCCCATTGCGAGTCCCACCCTCTTCACACCAACTGACCAGCCAGCCATCGCCGCGTATTGAATTGCCACAAAGAACAATCCGATAATTCCTGCACCAACAAAGAAAATATTGTTCATCCACAAAGTTGTGTAGATACGCTTCAACCAAACAGGGCTGCCATGATGTTCGCCGGCTGCCGCTTCGTGTCCTGCTGACGCCGCTTCGTGTTGCTGTACACTTGCCACCATTTCCTGTGCTGCATTAGACGAATGGCCACCGCCGTGTTCATCATGACCGCCGCCAGTCATGGCAAGGACAACGCCGAGCCCTAACAGAACTATACCCGCAATTAGCAGATAGAGCAGTTTCTTCCTGGTCTCCGGCCTGAATACATATCTTTCTTCTGTAACTTCTACGTGGTGAGCCATTGTGTTGTCGTTATCCTAGTCTGTTGTAGATATCTTATTTCTGCAAAGTCTTTACATATTTGGCGATCTTCCAGCGATCTTCCGGACTGATCTGAGAGCCATGCGCCCACATCAGATTTTTGCCGTGTGTGATTACGTGGAAAATGTGGCCTTCCGTGATGTTCTTCAAAG
>DASVBA010000078.1:0-11546 GCA_036376095.1 Chryseolinea sp. | reverse complement strand
TTTAATTTTTGAGCTTCGGTCACCGCAATGTGTTCGCGCTTCACGTCGATCACAAAGAGGGCTGCAGGTAGTCTGTTAAGATCTGCAATACCTCCCAATAGTTTTTCAAGCTTTGCCTTTTCACGAGTAATCATCAAACGCTCGCGTTTTGCAAGGTTTGTGAATGCCTCGTCTTTCATCAGTTTCTCAATCTGAGCGAGCTTCTTAAGCGACTTGCGAATAGTGGCAAAGTTCGTCAACATACCGCCAAGCCATCTTTCTGTGACGAAAGGCATGTTCAACCTCTTAGCTTCATCGGTTACGATATCTTTTGCCTGCTTTTTCGTAGCCACGAACATGATCTTGCGGCCGGAGCGAACAATATTCTTGAGGGCGAATGTCGCTTCATCCAACCTTTCCAAGGTCTTGTTTAGGTCGATAATGTGGATACCATTATTTTCCATGAAGATGTACTCTGCCATCTTGGGGTTCCACTTGCGGGTAAGGTGACCAAAGTGTACACCTGCATCCAAAAGCTCCTGATATGTTAATTTTTCAGCCATTCTCTTTAATCTATTAACGCTTGCTAAACTGGAATCTCCTTCTTGCTTTTCTTCTACCTGGTTTCTTGCGCTCAACCATACGAGAATCGCGGGTCAAAAACCCTTCCTTTCTCAGGGTAGGCTTGTTTTCAGGATTGATTTCAACAAGTGCGCGGGCAATTCCCAATCTAACGGCTTCCGCCTGACCAGTAATTCCTCCACCTTCAACATTCACATTCACATCATAGCTGGTTTCCAGCTTCAAAGCTGCAAGCGCCTGCTTCGCCAGGGTCTGGTGAATTTCAGAAAGGAAGTATTCCTTAAGCTCGCGATCGTTTATTTTGATGTCTCCTTTGCCAGGCTTAACGTAAACCCTTGCAACCGAGGTTTTTCTTCTACCGATAGTGTTAATAATCTGCATGATCAGAGTTTTATTTCTTTTGGTTGCTGTGCTGCATGAGGATGCTCCGATCCCGTATAAACGTGCAGGCTTCTGAATAATTCGCTGCCCAGTCTGTTTTTGGGAAGCATACCACGAACGGCGTGCTCAATGAGGCGTTCAGGGTGTTTTGCGCGGATCATCGTAGGCGTATGCTCGCGCTGTCCGCCAGGATATCCTGAGTGCGTAAAGATCACACGATCAGTCCACTTTTTTCCCGTCATTCTTACTTTTTCAGCATTTATGACGATTACATTATCCCCACAGTCCACATGCGGGCTGTAGCTTGGCTTATGTTTTCCACGGATGATATTGGCAACCTTGCTCGCTATCCGGCCTAAAACCTGAGAATTTGCGTCAACAACGACCCAGCTCTTCTCCGTCGTAGCCTTGTTCGCGTAAGTTGTTTTGTAACTGTTGTGATCCATTTTTATTGATATAAAATCAAGTAAATACACTACCCCCTTCAAAAAGGGACACAAAGGTAAACTGCCAGTATCTGAAATGCAAGCTGAATGTCAACTTTGAATCCCTGGAAAGGGGCATAAAACAGCCTTTCGGTTACTAATTGGCTGTTTATTAAAGAATTCAATGGTTTTGCTCAAGAACCAGGACAGGTGCAAAATAGTGGAAAACCTAGCGATTCAATTCCAATTGTCGCACTAAAGCTTGTATATCCTTCTGATACGGCGCCTCGATTTTTACCCTTTCACCCAGCAGGTTGTCGAATTCCAGGGAAGTTGCGTGAAGCGCCATTCTCTTAATAAAGGGCTCTTCAACCGTGTCTTTTTTCAGGTTAAATCCTCTTTTTACCTCCGACAGATAGAAAGGCTTTCCTCCATAAACAGTGTCACCGACGATGGGTGCCCCTAAAAGCGACAGGTGGATCCTGATCTGATGCATTCTACCGGTCACGGGCCTGCATTCCATTAAGGTATGAAATCGATAGGGTGCCAGCGAGGTAAAGTAAGTCTGAGCTGGTTTTCCCTCTCTTTTATTTATCCTGACTACTCCGTCATCGTGTTTTTGAATGGCAGCGTCAACCAGTTCGTCTGCGAAATTGTGTATCCCGTCTACTACCGCATGATATACTTTGACCACCTGTCGTTTCTCGAATTGAATGCTCAGGTGGCGATAGGCCTCAGGGTGCTTTGCAATGGCAAGTGCGCCAGACGTTTCTTTGTCCAGCCGGTGACAGACCTGAGCATTTGCGGCGTAGCCTTTCGCAAGACTTAACAGGTTTATATTTTCCTGACGGTCCTCCAATGTCGATAAGAACGGCGGTTTATTAACTACTATGTAGTCATCGTCCTGAAAGAGGATCAAGTCTTCAAATTGAAGTTTGTGCGCCATTTTCAGATCGGCTTAATTCGTGGACGCGGCCGGCGGTTCCGGATGTGTAACATATCGCTCAAAGAACTCAATAACCCGAAGCAGATGATCCATCATCCTCCCGGGATTCCCGCTGCGTGTGAGTTCGTGACCTTCACCAGGATACCGTACGTATTCGACGGGTTTGTTCAGGATCTTAAGACTCTTGTATAACATTTCAGATTGAATCACACCAGTTCTGAGATCCTGGTCGGCGTGAATTATTAACAGTGGCGTATTGATCTTGTCCACGTAGGTCAACGGCGATTCTGAGTCAAGAAGTTTTTTTGTGTCCGCGTCCCAGGGATATCCGCCGAAATAATCCGGTACAAGTCGCCATGCATTTCCTTCGCCCATAAACGTGGTGAGGTCGTAAACGCCGCGTTGGGCATTCGCTGCCTTGAAGCGGTTATCATGTCCGATAATCCAAGCCACCATATAGCCGGCGTAACTTCCTCCTTCAACCACTAATTGGTTCTGATCAATCCATGAAGCTTGTTTGGTGGCATCATCAAGGGCAGCCAGAATATCACTAGCCGGTCCGTTGCCCCAGTCTTTCACATTTCCGCGTTTATGAGCGTCGCCGTATCCCCCGCTGCCTCTCGGATTACAAAATACAACGCCATAACCCCATGCCGCTTCAAGCTGGAACTCGTGCCACATCGTATAAGCCGCCGGACCCCACATTGCAGTAGGCCCCCCGTGAATGTTAAGGATCGTAGGATATTTCACTCCGTCCTTTCTACCGATTGGTTCCATGATCCAGTACTGAACCCTCACGCCATCCGGTCGCGTGATCCAATACTCTTTCAGTTGACTCAACTTCTTCCCTGCCAACCAACTGCTGTTGAAGGATGTCAGTTTTGCCGCTATATTGCTTTTGATATCACGGCTATAAACCTCACAGGGATTATTCACTTCGGCCAGCGCGTAAACAATTTTTCCCGCCTTCACATTAAAATTGATCACTCCAAAATTCTCAGGTGAAATTTGTTTCGGCGCCGCATCTCCTTTTATTGGAAGAACGTAAAGTGGAATGTCGCCTTCCGATTCCGCGGTAAAGTAAACTTGCCTGGAATCGTCAGACCAATTTATAGATTGTACATCGCGATCGAAGTTCTTCGTAAGGTTGATCCAATCTCCGCCAGCCGCAGGAACAACTCCTATGTCTTCTTGCCGAACCAGGAATCCTTCTGCGGTAGCGATCAGGAATGAGATAGCCGTTCCATCCGGAGAATATTCCGGATTCGTGACTGGCTGTTTTTCTACTTTGAGCAATTCTGTTAGATTCTTTCCGTCGCTATCCATCCTCCATAACGAGGAGGAAGTTGAATAATCAGGAGAAACAGACGGGCTTGTAGAAGCACAAATGATTTGTTTTCCGTCTCTGCTCCACTTCGCGCCACGGAAATTCTGATAGCCTGACGTGATCTGTTTTGCTTCAGCCCCGACCTTTGCCTCAATGGTAAATAAGTGATCAAATTTTTCTTCCGTGTCGAGCGACAACTCGCCCTGCAGGTTTAATCTTGTCAACACACGGGGGTTTTTTTCGCTATTGTTTTTCGCAAGCCAGGCCCGCACCTGCTGTATGTTGCCATCGGGCGAATTTGCAACTGCTTTTTTCTCCACATCAGAAAGGGCCTTCCAATTCACTTCGTCGTTTTGCTTGCGTCCCGGCCGTTCATAGCTCCAGGGCACGGTGCCAGTCATAGCGCTCAAGGGAATGGACGAGGAGTAAACAATCGATTTTCCATCTGGCGACCACGCAGGCAACCCGGCACCATACTTCGCCTTTGTCACCGGATAGGCCTCGCCTCCCGTCAACGGCAATATCCAAACCTGAGAGAATTCACCATCTGCCCTTACAAATGCAATTGCCTTTCCGTCAGGTGACCACACCGGCTGATTGTCGCGGCGATCGCCAAACGTAAGCTGTACTGGTTGCGTTTTACCAGATACATCCAGCAAAACCAAGTGTTGCGTGTAATAGTACTCGGTTGTACCCTTCGCGGCGTCTTCTTTGGTTTTTTTTCTTGAAACAATAGCTACCGCCTGCTTGCCATCTGGCGAGATAGCGATTTGATTGACATAGGTGATCTTTAAAAGGTCGGAAGCCACGATATGATTTTTCTCCTGCGCGGACGCACTGAACGACAGCAGGCAAATGACAAGGAACGGACAGATGTGTCTCATGGCAAAATTTGTTGGACGATGATTAAAATGAATTATTCTGCGTCTTCCTCGGGCTTGACGCGCGGCAATTTAAAACTAAAAGTGGAACCCTTGCCAATAACACTTTCTACTTCGGGTTTAGTGTTATGGCCGTCGAGGATATGTTTTACTATGGCAAGTCCCAATCCTGTTCCTCCTTTTTCACGACTCCGGCTTTTATCGACACGATAGAAACGTTCGAATATCCTGGGAAGGTGTTCGGGAGCGATACCTTCACCTTCATCTTTTATACTTGTCGTTACATTCTTTTTGCCGCTGTCGAAACTCACGATCACTTCGGCCCCATCGTATGAATGTTTGATCGCATTAGAGACCAGGTTGGTCATCACCTGACTAATACGTTGCCAATCGGCGTATACCCAAACCTTGCGCGAGCCCCCTTCGATCTTTAGCTTAATATCCTTTTTGTCGGCCTTGTCTTCTAACTGTTCGAATACTTCTTCGGTAAGCTTGCACATGTCAATGCTTTCAAAATGCATCTTGATCTGCCCGGTCTCGATATGTGACAACGTCAATAGATCCTGAACAAGCATGTCAAGGCCGTCAAGACTTTTTGCTGCCTTCTTCAGGAATTTTGATCTCACTGCTTTGTCGTTCACGGCACCATCGAGCAGTGTGTGAACAAACCCCTGTGCAGCGAAAATCGGAGTTTTCAGCTCATGCGAAACGTCTGCAATAAATTCACGGCGGAACGCCTCGAGCTTTTTCAATTCGTCAATTTCCTTTTGCTTCAACTCGGCAAATGAATAAATATCTTCATTAATCGTTTTCAGGGGGTTTAAGGACGAGGTGTGCTGTTTTTCAATTTTCGAAAGCTCTTTCTTTTTTAGTTTTTCCATGACCTTATAGACCTTGTCCAACTCGCGAAAAATGAGAAACTCCAGCACAACAAATATCAACATGTAAGACACCGAAAATGCGATGCCGAACGCTACAAACAGAACGTAGAGATCTACACTCTTAAACAGCGATAAGAATAATGAAGTAATGAGAGCTATACAGACTGCCAGCAATAGGGCCAATCCCCGAGAACTGTAAACCATGTCCCAAGATAATTATCTAAGCACGTTATTCGCCAAAGATCGCAATTTTAAGTAGCTTAAATGTGCCGATAACGAAGGTCTTGAATCAGTTGAGGCTGAACTTATATCCGACTCCCTTGACAGTAGTGATGTAGTCTTCTCCGATCTTTTCTCTCACTTTACGAATGTGTACGTCAACGGTGCGGGCGAGTACATAGACATCGGATCCCCAGATGTTTTGGAGCAGGTCTTCGCGGCTAAAAACTTTATTGGGATTTTGAGCCAGGAAGAAAAGCAATTCAAACTCTTTCTTGGGAAGATTTATTTCCCTGCCATTAACTTTTATCGTATAACTGGTTCTGTCGATGGTCAGGTCACCGACTGTGATGATACTGGTAGGCGAAGACTTTTTCGAATCTCTTCTGAACAGAGCGCCGATACGGCTCATCAATGCGCGCGGCTTTATTGGCTTGTTTATATAGTCATCGGCACCGACGTCAAAGGCTGCTACTTCGGAATACTCTTCGGAACGCGCAGTCAGGAAAACTACAAAGGTCTTTTGCAATTCCGGGATGTCACGAAGCAATCGACACGTCTCGACACCGTCCATCTTTGGCATCATGATATCAAGCAATACAAGGTCTGGCACAAATTTGCGCGCGATGTCCACGGCTTTTGCGCCATCCAAAGCAGTCTTCACCTCGTACCCACCTTTCTCAAGATTGTACTTGAGAAGTTCCAGGATAGGTTCTTCATCGTCAACGACAAGCACTTTGTGCATCTGCTTGTTTCCCATAGATAAACTATTTGGTCAAAAATAGACAGAAAAGAGGGCTTTAAAAATGCGGAAGCTTTTCTTAACAATTCCTTAATAAGGATAATATTGATCGAATTTCGCATTCTGCAAAGCTCATTTACAGAAACGGGTACTTGCTGCTCAGATAGCTTATGTATACCCTCAAATCCCCGTCAAATTTCACCTTCCACTCGTTTGCAAACGTGTCCTGTTTTGACTGATACTGCCGGAAGTTCATGAAGTAAGCGTTATTGGGCAGCACATTCCTAAATCGTTTCGACGGAGTTGATGTCAGCGCAAGGGATAACGTATCGAGCGAACTTATAATTCTTCGGATCACTCTTTCTTTTGACGCCAGTTTTTCCTCTATCCGGGCGGTAGGATCCATACTATTATAGAGACTGTCTAACTGCTTAGCGCCACGCAGCATGTGGTCCACAAATTTCAGATAGTCTCTGTCCTCTTCCATGTAGTTCGTGTACTCTTTTGAATGCTCTCCATATTTATATATGAGAAATTTCTCGGCACCACGATCTCCGATAAAGGTGGCCAGGTTTTCATTGAAATCAACGCTGTCCTTAACGAATATAGTAGCATGCGACATTTCGTGAATGATCAGGTTCGCAAGGTCACCCTCGCTTCGACTCAACATTTTACTAAGTATGGGGTCGGTGAACCACCCCAGTGTCGACCATCCTCCCGGATTACGGACCACGACATCCCAGCCTTCCTTTTCCAATTCTTGCTTAAGATCATTTGCTCTTTTCTCGTTGAAAAAACCCTTGTAAGGAACTGCTCCGACAATTGGGAATTTCCATTCCTTGGGTTTTAATCGAAATTTCTCACACGCCATGACCACCCACATGATCTCCTTACCTTTTTGGTCAAACATGGTCTTGTAGTTTTCAGTATCCTTCAATCCAAGCGAATCGATGGAATATCTTCTCACCTCAGAAATGAAGTTGAGGCGCGCTTTCAGCGAATCGGGAAATTCCGGATCTGACAAAAATTCCTCTACGGGGCGTGCATGCCATATTATCGTGAACTGACCGTAACCCTGACGCACTGCGTAGCTTACCAGGTCCCAAAAAATCACTATCAAGACAACGAGTGTTATGAGCAACCCGGCGAGTAACCGTTTGACAACTGTTACCTTCATTCTCTGTCAATTGGTAAGCGATCACACATGATATTCGAAGGACTCAATCGCATATTTTCATCTTTTTGTAAACGGAAATCCTGATTTCTTTTTGCAATATAAATGCTTTGACACTAGTTGTCACAGTTGATAACGCTATGTCAACTATCTGAATGTAATTTATTTAGAGATTTCGTGTTCAAGGAATACCAACGATAGATATCGGAACATGCGCCAATATCCCTCTCTTATGCGTTTTTAATTTAACCTTGATGTAGTAATTTCAACCCTGTATCAAGTTGATCGCTTCTCCCGAGAGCTTCCGCATATATATAACTTCTACGTTTGAGCTTCAACTTGAGATTTGATACGTAACAATAAACATTGATGATAATATGAGCGACGCAAAAGAAAAAATGAAAGCTCTTCAGCTGACACTGGACAAACTTGAAAAGACCTACGGCAAAGGAACCGTAATGAAACTGAGCGACGAGAAGGTGATGGATGTTCCCGCTATATCGACAGGGTCGTTGGGCTTGGATATTGCATTGGGTATAGGTGGAATACCGCGCGGAAGAATTACGGAGATCTACGGACCTGAGTCGTCAGGTAAAACCACGTTGACCCTTCATTGCATCGCGGAGGCGCAACGCAAGGGAGGACTGGCAGCTTTTATTGATGCGGAACACGCCTTTGATAAAGCATACGCAGAAAAGCTCGGTATCGACACCGAAAATCTGCTCATATCTCAGCCGGACAATGGCGAACAGGCCCTGGAAATCGCCGACCATCTGATACGCTCGGGTGCCATCGACATCATTGTTATTGACTCCGTTGCAGCGCTCGTTCCGAAAAGCGAGCTGGAAGGCGAAATGGGCGACAGTAAAATGGGGTTACATGCGCGACTTATGTCACAGGCATTGAGGAAACTGACCGGAACTATCAGCAAAACTGGCTGTTCATGTATTTTCATCAACCAGCTTCGCGAAAAGATCGGGATCATGTTTGGAAACCCGGAAACGACAACAGGAGGTAATGCACTGAAGTTTTACGCGTCCGTCCGCCTTGACATTCGACGCATCGGTCAGATCAAGGAGGCTGCTGACGATATCACAGGTAACCGCGTTAAAGTGAAAGTGGTTAAGAACAAAGTTGCTCCTCCCTTTAAGGTCGTCGAGTTTGATATTATGTACGGTCGTGGCATTTCCAAGTCCGGGGAAATTGTGGATCTCGGAGTGGAACTGAACGTGATTCAAAAATCGGGCTCCTGGTTCTCCTACAATGGCAACAAGCTGGGTCAGGGACGAGATGCCGTAAAACAACTGATCGAAGATAACCCGGAGCTAATGGACGAGCTCGAAAAAAAGATCAAGGAAAAAATCTCCGGCGCAGAAGAAGCCAAGATCGCTGAAAAAGAAAATGGGAAGGTCGTAGAGAAAGTAAAATGAGTATTTAGTAGTTAGTATTTAGTAGTTAGAATGTTGCCTTAATCGGTCAATACTAACTACTAAATACTAACTACTAACTACTACTATCTATGCCCTGATAGCAACCACAGGATCCATTCTGGCCGCCATCGCTGCAGGAACAATTCCGGAAACCAACCCAATAACTGACGAGACGCCAAGACCCAATACGATGTTCTTTACGGTAAGCGTAACGACAAGGCTACCCATCGGGATAAAAGTAACAAGATACACTAGCAACAATCCCGCAAGACCACCGATCAAACTGAGGAAAATCGCTTCAAACAGGAATTCAAAAAGGATGAAATAATTTTTTGCGCCAACCGATTTTTGCAGCCCGATAATGCTGGTTCTTTCTTTTACGGATACGAACATTATGTTGGCGATTCCGAATCCACCAACAAGTATGGAGAACCCGCCAATAATCCATCCGGCTGTTCCAAAAACATCGAATACACCGCTGATGACGTTAGCGATCGCCTCGGGCCGGTTTAGCACAAAGTTGTCTTTTTCTGTGGGGCGCAATCCACGTCGTACGCGAAGTATTCCTCTCACTTCGTTTTCTAATTCAACTAGTCCTATATCCGCCTCCGTCCCTTTTACCCCGATGCGTGAGGTCAGTTCGAACGGATCACCGGTACCGGTCTGAAAAAGTCTTCTGAACGACTGATACGGAATAAGCACGGTGTAATCCTTGCTTGGAGTGCCCAGGAAACTCTGCCCTTCCTTTCTTATCACCCCAGCCACCACATACTTTAAATTCTTTACTTTTATGGTCTTACCAATAGGATCTTCACCGTTAAGGAACAAATTGTTCGCTACCTCGTAGCCGATCACTGCAATGTTCCTTCCGGATTCCAGTTCTTCTGCGTTGAAGAAACGACCCTTTTCAATATTCATATCAAAAACACCGTCATATCCGAGACTTCCACCCACCAACCGAACCTGTCCAATACTGTTGTTGTCGCGTTTGATGTTCATGTTGCCCTTGATCGCGAAAATCGCCATACCATTCTGATGGTTCAGATTTGCCTGGAGGAATTTGTATTCGGCGTAGGATGCGTTAGGGCGCTGCCAGAAATCCCACCACCTGTATTCTCCATTATTATCTGCCGTGAAGGGCCACTTTTCGATGTAGATCACTCCGGTTCCCAGAAAGTCGAGACTGTCTTTGATGTTCTTTTCAAGTGAATCAACGAGGGTAAGGACCGTGATTATGGCAAAGATCCCGATGGTCACACCTAAAAGAGAGAGAATGGTTCTAAGAACATTGGACTTAAGCGCTTTCCACGCAAATCGGAAGCTTTCGTAAATCTGGGCTATAATCTTCATTGGGGATTTTAAGGTCCGTTCAATAATCTAAGTTTGTCGGAGAAATTGTCATCAAATTACTTCTGTTAGACTTAAAAAGCGGTTTTTTGTTACAGCCCCGAAAAACTGAATACCTTTTGTCGCAAAAGCCAAATATTGCCTTATTTTTGCAACCTCTTAAAAAAAATTACCCCTTAATTGGGCGTCTTTTGCATTTACTATTATGAAGTTATCAGAATTCAAGTTCGATCTCCCGAATAATTTAATAGCCCTGGATCCAGCAGAAAACCGAGACGAGTCCCGGCTCATGGTGGTGCATAAGGATACCGGGAAGATCGAACATAAGATTTTCAAAGACGTCGTTGAGTATTTCACAGAAGGTGACGTGCTGGTGGCAAATGACACTATGGTTTTTCCTGCCCGCCTTTACGGGCGCAAGGAGAAGACGGGTGCAAAGATCGAGGTGTTCCTCCTACGCGAGTTAAACGCGGAGATGCATTTGTGGGATGTACTCGTAGACCCTGCGAGAAAAATCAGAGTTGGCAATAAGCTTTATTTTGGCAACGGTGATCTCGTAGCGGAGGTAATAGACAATACAACCTCACGTGGTCGTACCATCCGTTTTCTTTTCGATGGTGACTCTGCGGCTTTCGACAAAGTGGTAGAAACGCTTGGTGAAACTCCGCTGCCGAAATACATCAAACGCAAGATCAAGCCTGAAGACAAAGAGAGATTTCAAACTATTTTTGCCAAGAACAAAGGCGCGGTATCAGCACCAACCGCCGGAATGCATTTTACCCGCCAGCTTCTAAAGCGTCTCCAGATCAAAGGAGTTGAAATGGCGTATATCACTCTTCACATTGGACTGGGTACGTTCCGTCCAGTAGATGTCGAAGACCTTACAAAACATAAGATGGATTCGGAGAATTTTATTGTTGCTCAGGAAGCCGTCGACGTCGTTAATCGTGCATTGGACAATAAGCACCGTGTCTGCGCAATCGGAACAACTACCATGCGCGCACTGGAGTCGGCTGTATCTGCTACCAACCGGTTGAAAGCACGTGAGGGCTGGACAGACAAATTTATTTTCCCGCCTTACGACTTTAAGATCTGTAATGCAATGATCACAAACTTCCATATGCCAGAATCAACGTTATTGATGATGACAGCTGCATTTGCGGGGTATGATGTTGCCATGGAAGCGTACAAGCAGGCAAAGAAGGAAAAGTACAAGTTCCTTACTTATGGCG